>CAZVNK010000001.1:0-6543 GCA_964628115.1 uncultured Ignavibacteriaceae bacterium
TGTGTAAATTGATGGCATAAAATAATGGAATAAATTGTCGTTTTATATTAAATGTCCTATATGTTATCTCATGCGATGAGGTCGCCACGCACCATCCGGCAGACCACGGAATCACTCGCGATGACCTATGGCGGGCTTTATCGACAATCCAAAAACACCGGAACCGCATCGGCAGACCCGCCGTATGTTGCACCAAATTCTATTGATAATCACTTCCTTGAAACCATAATTACGCTCTTGAAACTTGCCTTTCAATGTATTAACATATTTCTCAACTGGTATAAACATGGTGCAGAACCATAATATGGCGAGTAAAAAGACAAAGACATCATCAGGCAAGGGTAGTCGAAAGGCCAAGACATCCCGCAAGACGCCCGCGTATTTCTGGCCGATTGTGTGTATTCTGGCCGGAATCATCGTCGTGTATTTTATTACGGCGGGCAATAAAGACACCGGGCATACAAGACCGGGCGAATCCCCCCGGATTACCACTGAATCGGGCAATCCCGAATTTCGCAAGGAGGCGGAACTGGCATTTACCACTCCCGGCGGGGCATTGCTTGCCACAATCGATATTCAAATCGCCGATGACGATATCGAGCGCGCGGTGGGATTGATGCATCGCGACAATCTTGGCACGGATTGCGGGATGCTGTTTATCTTTGCGCGGGAGGAAACCCGATCGTTCTGGATGCGCAACACGCACATCCCGCTGGATATTATCTTTGTCAATGCCAACAAGGAAATCGTCCGCATTCACAAAAACACGACTCCGTATGTCGAGGAGCAGTACTCGTCGGGCTTGCCGGCGCTGTATGTCGTTGAGGTAAACGCGGGATTTACGGACACGCACAATATCAATGTCGACGATGTGGTAAACTGGTAAACCGTTTGCCGTATCGGACGACTCTTTCATCAACGCATTGATATCGTTATCGGAAATTTATTGACGCTTCGGTTTGCCTAGTCGAATATGCCCGATACCATACGGCTCGTGGCCTTCCTGCGGTAGAATATAGACATTATCGAAACCGGCGTCCGCCGCCTCAATGGGAATCCTGACCGTATCGATGCGAAGGCCTTCCACGTCCGAGTCAATCGCTTCAATGGTCTGCATGGCAAGTATCGTGCTGTCGTGACGATAGTATACGCCATACGTGTCATTGCAATCGACACTGATTTCCATCCGGGTGGAGTGATAGGTTCTTCCCAGATCGACACACAGGCCCTTGTCGGTCATCACGACACAGTCGCCCGTATTGCATGGGATTCCGGCGCTTTTGGGAGTGGTAACGTGGCGATATTCGACTTTATCCGGCGAGCGGCTTAAGTAGTATTCCAGCAGGTTTTCGTAAATACCGCCGGAATCTTTGCTGATTGGCATAAAGGCAAACGGTTGTGACCACGTGCTGTAGAAAGTCCGATCCGGCAACAACTCCAGCGATGAACCGAAACAGGTATTGAACATCACGCGAAATGTATTGACGGGGCTGATAGATTCATACAATGCCTGATACTGCCGTTCGGGATAATAGACGGCGCTGAAAATGGACAATCGCTCTTTCAGATTGGTTCCGGACGCCCCAACCCAGCTTAGCTCCGATCCGGGACCATGATCCCCCTGTATGACAATAATGGGCTGTCGATCCGGGGGACAGTCCAGCAAAGAGTCGATAATCCCGGTCATGCGTGTGTTAATATACCGCAATTGATTGAGATACCCCTGCCGATACGACGCGGTATCGCCGCCGATATCGTAATAGTGTGATCCGTCACTCAGCGAAAAAACGCGGTTGGGATCGTTCGGCGTTCCATCGGCATGGTAAACGAACGGCGGGTGCGGACTCACCAAATGCGCGAAAACGAATTTCGGCGACTTCACGTCAAGATCACCGGTAAGATTATCCAGAATATTGGCGATGCGTTTGCGATGCATGTCATAGGATGAATAGTTGTGTTTCAGGATTAAATCCAGCGGAGTGGTCGACAGTAATATATTCTGAAATTCATCGGCGGCCCATGCCGTGGCCAGGAAATTATCCACGTCTCGCAACTCCGTGGATTCATACCCCGTGGTAAAAGCCACCGTCGCATAGCCCATGTCACGAAACATCGTCATCACGTCGTTTTTCCAGAACCGCTTCGTCAGCGGGACACGATCATCACTATCCGGATCGAAATCCCCCAACCAATCAAGATAGTTCATATTAAACGTCGCCGATGAGGACAACAATGTCTGGCAATAATTGGAATGACTGCTGTCGGCGACATAAAAACCACAACTGTCCAGAAACGCCAAAAATTCACCGTTGTCATATCCATACAATTCCCGCAACACATCCGCCCGGGCATATCCGTCCAGATAGATGAAATACACGTCACGAGGATTCTCCGGACGGGCGACGTTATAGGTGATTTCATTCGACGGCAGGTCGTTCCATTCCCGTAGTACCATCGCTCGGCCGATCTGAAATACCTGAATTATCACCAGAACCAACCCGATGAAATTCATTCCTTTGGTAAGGGTCAAAAGATCGCGTTTGGTCTTGACAAAATACCATCCGGCAAGAATCAACAGCACCAGCCACGGTATAAAAAACAATCCACTCAATCCGATGTCGAGATCGAAGTATTTCAATCCTGCTTTGGAAAGTGCGGTCACGATATGCCCGAAGGAAAAGAAAAAGACATAAAGCAGTGTGGTGACAAGTCCCGCCTTAAAATTATCACGAAGCAAACGACTCAGAAGCAAAGTCAGTCCCAACGCCAGGATCAAACTGACGATAATGGGCAGAACGGTTCTGTCCCACAACATATCATCGACGTTCTGGGCATAAAGAAACAACACGGGGAAAACCGCAAAAAGAAACGGATGCAGAACGAAACTGTGTTTGGATATCTTTTTCATCGACGGTTCATCAAATATAAAGTACGGACGCTGTCGGATATTTCGTTTTTATCTTCAATAGTGAAAAAAGCAGAAAAACTCTTCTCGAAATCATCCTGGGTATAGAAATCAAAAACATCCTCTCTGGTCGACAGCATGCGTTCGACTTGCGAGTCGTTCTTGGGCACGAATTCCACGATTAACGACCGGCAAATGCCGGCGAAAAAGGCGGCCAGATTCTCGAAAGGCACATTGTTGCCGATGGCGAGATGATGCACCAGCGCCAGCGCCAACACCAGATCGACCGGGCCGCGTTCGACAAACGACATCCGCTCGGTGTGATTCCAGCCGATTCCGGGACTGGGATTGGTCAGATCGAGCAGAAGCGGCAAAATATTCGCGTCCCGATTCTGCCGGCAGGCCCGGTAATTTTTCTCCACGGCGGCGGGATCGAAATCGAAAGCGACGACTTCCGCACCGTCGTTGGCGACTGCACGGCTGAACGTCCCGTCGTTGGCGCCAATATCCCAGATCGTTTTCGCGTCGGCCTTTTGGGCGTATTGAGTGACCAGTTCGGTTTTATGCCGGTTTGCCGTTTCGGAATAATTGGTGATTTCATAGTAATCCGCCCACACCGTATCCTCGGGCTTCCAGTTCAATCGTCCGACCGCCGATTCCAGATTATCGATCAATCCCTGCAGGCCCTGAAATTTCATCCGGCGATCGGAAGTCACCGGCCTGGACTCATAATGCCGCTGACTTCGGGCATGAAGATGAATGTTGGTTAAAAGCGGGAAGGAAAACCGGGTGCGTTTGGGAAGCAGGGCCGCGGCCAGATCAAGCGGAATACCATCAAGATGAATCCGTAGCAACTGCCCGAGACGAATGTCCAGATAGGACATCAACGCCAGCGGTGCCAGAAAGTGCTGGCAGAACTGACGATAAGCCACCCAGGGTCGTCCCTCATGATATTTTTCAAACGACAGCGTATCGATTAAAACCGGATGCCCCTCGTGAAACTGGATATTATAGGCGCTGGCATCTTTTAAAATCATCCCGTGCGCCAGGGCGGTTTTCTGTATGGCGAGCGTTGCCAGCGCGGCATCCTTGAGCTGACCGAAACACCATTCGTACGGATACGATACAAACGGAATCGTGTCCGGTCGGATGATTTTATATGCCAAAGCGGGATCGGCGGGAGCAAGATCGGTTTCCTCGTGGGGAATCAACAGACCGGCCTGCGTTAACTCCCGATACAATCCGGACGACATCAAAACATCGTAATGATCGCGATATGATTGATTGACCTGGCGAAACAGGACATTGTCACGATAAAATAGAAATCCGCTGGGATCGCGGAAAGAACCGGAAAGGCGGGTGCTATTGCCCGATATCATGGTCGGCGTCCTTTCCGGAAAAGAAAGCCTTTATTTTTCTCCAATAGATTTTCAGAGTGAAAAGCGCTCCCAGCAAACTTGCCAGAAGAATTTGCAGAAAATAGCTTCCCGATGACGGATCGATATAAGCATGCGCGGTTTCGGTCCGGATAAGCATGATAATTACCGCACATATCACCAGTTCACCAATGTTGGTCAAATATCTCATTATGCAATATACGCTTCTCAGACTGTTTTTGTTCACCCCACAATGTAGCCGATATCGACGCGCTGTCAAGCGATTTTGCCAAACCGCCCGGCAGGTTTGTAATAAACAGGCGTGTTGACGACGGTTGTTATTAATACTTGCCGGTAGACCTTGTGCATCCCGGGAATTTTGATATATTTCACACTGAGTTGCAACTTTGTACAGCCGACGAAAGTATTTATATTGTAAAGGTTTGTATGAAATAGCCACGACCGGCAACTGAAAAAACAGATGTTCCAAGCTGGTTTGAAGATGAAACGGGAGAGCTTTAATGAAAAAATACATATATCCGGCAATAATTCTGGTGGTTATTCTGGGCGGATATCTTATTGTCAACGCGGTTTTTTCAACCTCGGTCGAAATTCCGACCACCCCGGTCAGCGTGGGTGAGTTTGAGATAACACTGGGCGCCAACGGCAGTGTCGACGCCAAGCGGGCTTTCATGATTTCAACGCCGCGTATCAGAGGACTACAGATCACCTGGCTGGCGCCGGAAGGTTCGATGGTTCAGGAGGGCGATCAGATCGTGAAATTCGATGCCACCTCGCAAAAGGCCGATCTGGCAGAACATGAATCGAATTTGAAAATTGCGGAAAAATCGCTGGAGCGGTCACGGCAGGAATTGACCATTCAGGAAAAGCAGTTGTCTCTGGCGCTGATTCAGGCGGAACGAAATTACAACGAAAAAAAACATGAAGCTCCCAAACTGGCAGAGGAAGCACAAATCGAATTGGAGTTGGCCCAGCTTAATTCCAGCGCCAAACTGGAGCAGATACGTGCCGACGTCTCCAAAGCCGAGCTGGAGGTTCAACGGGCCAAGGACAGGGTGGAGGAAGCCAGACGCGAACTGGCGCAGACTACGTTAACGACCCCCATTCCGGGGATGATCGTGTACCTGGAAATCTGGAAAGGCAGTTCGATGGAAAAAGTGCAGGAGGGCGATTCACCCTGGCCGGGGCAAGGCCTGATTAATATCCCCGACTTGTCCGAGATGGTTGTCAATGCCGCAGTCTCCGAAGTCGACGCGTCGAAGGTGGACTCCGGTCAGGCCGTGGTGGTAACTCTGGACGCCTTCCCCGAAGCGCGATATAATGGCGAGGTCATCAGCAAGGGGACTTTGGCGCGCCGCAAGGAGCCGGGCTCCAAGATTAACGTCTTCGACGTCGAGATCGCCATTATGGATAAAGACGACCGGATCAAACCCGGTATGTCGGCGTCATGCCGAATTATCATGAACCGTATCCCCGATGTCATCTCGGTTCCGCTTGAGGCGGTTTTCGAAAAGGACGGTGACGTGGTGGTCTACCTTGAAAATAAAGATAAACGGGTGGTCGAAGTCGGACGACGTAATGACATGGATATTGAGATTCTCTCGGGTCTGGAAGGGGACGAACGGGTTTGTCTCGCCGATCCAACCCTCGACGAGCAGGGCCTGCCGGGCGACCGGGCCACCGAACCGGAACTCAACAAGGGACGGTCCGGCCAGAATGGAAGTCAGCCCGCTCCAAGACGGCGCAGGAGATAAGAGCCGATGGAATCAGCATTTCTCTTCCAGGAATCATTCGAGGCTCTGGGAAGTCATAAACTCCGCACCTTCCTCACCATGCTCGGCGTCATTATCGGCGTCGCCGCGGTGGTGGCGATGCTGTCAATCGGAGAAGGGGCCAAACAGGAGGCGTTGGAGCAGATTTCCATCCTCGGAATCAATAACGTCATCGTCAATGCCAAAGTGCCGCAAACGCCTGACGGCTCCGACGTGGGATTACAGCGTTCGCCGGGTCTGTCTCTGACCGATGCGGATAACATATTGGAATTCGAGAACCTTGTGTCCAACGTGGTGCCCCAGAGATATGAACCGATCAATGCGATTTTTTATCGGGGGAATGAAGCCGCGGTGCGGGTGGTATCCACCACGCCGAATTTCGTGTACTCGTCATCGATCGAAGTCGAATACGGTCGATTTATCAGCTATTTGGATATTGATGAATTCAGCCAGGTATGCGTCCTCGGTG
>CAZVNK010000001.1:6553-15671 GCA_964628115.1 uncultured Ignavibacteriaceae bacterium
CAAGAGTATTCACATCGGAGATTTGGATTTCACCGTCATCGGCGTGATGGCGGATAAATATATCGGCCGGGGCAAGGTCGAAGGGTTGGAGTTGAAAAATTTCAACGAAGACGTTTACATTCCGTTGTCCACGGCACAGAAAAAAATAGACCGGGTCGAGCAACAGGAAAGTCAGGGCGCGTTTATCATCATCGGTTCACAAGAGGGCGGACAGGCCTACAACACTCCCGAAATCGACCAGTTAACCATATCGGTCACCGATCTGAAGCACGTGCCGGTGGTCAGTAAACTGGTGGAGCGCATTCTGGCACGACGTCATGCCGGAATCGAGGATTATGAAATCCTGGTGCCGGAATCTCTGTTGCGTCAATCGCAGAAAACCCAACAAATATTCAATATTGTCATGGGGGCCATTGCGGGATTGTCGCTTCTGGTCGGCGGTATCGGCATCATGAACATCATGCTGGCATCGGTGCTGGAACGAACCCGGGAAATCGGGGTCCGGCGCGCGGTCGGGGCCAGAAGAAATGACGTCTTACAACAGTTTCTGATCGAAGCCGTGACCATCTGCCTGTTGGGGTGTGCCGCGGGCATCGCAATGGGATTGATCATTTCAAAGGCCATCTCATTCTATGCCGGATGGCCGACTATCGTGTCGGCGTATTCAATCGCTCTGGCAGTGGGAGTTTCCACCACGGTCGGCGTTTTGTTCGGCATTTTCCCCGCTCGCAAGGCGGCCCGGCTGGATGTTATCGAATCGCTCAGATATGAATAGGATTGATACGAGGAAGCCATGAAGACTGCAGTACGATATATCATTGTTTGGATCGGCGCTATCGCCGCAATCGCCATGACTCCGGCGACGGCAACGGCTAAAACCATTACACTCGACGATGCGCTTGATATCGCCCGTAATCACACAGCGCGGGGAGCGATGGTGGACGGGAATCTTGAAGTCGCCGAACAGAATTACAACGCGAACCGAATCAATTTCTATCTGCCGGAAATTTTCATCAAGGGAGCGGCCCCGGCCTATACAGTCGATAAGTCCTATGGCTTTTTCGGCGGTGCCAATCAAAAGTTGTTGTATGAAAAACGCGAGGTAAATTACAACTCATTTATCGAACTCAACCAGAGCCTGATCACCGGCGGCGATATTGTTATGACCGCCAACTTCATGTCCACTGATACACGATATCCCAACACCAGAGATGATGAGGCCTTCGGAATCGAAATCAAAGAAGAAACCCGTCAGGGGAACTTTACCGTCAGCTATTCGCAACCGCTTTTAAAACCATCCACGTCCAAACACGACCTGAAAAACACCCGGGATGATTTCGAAATCGCCAAACTTACCAGGATCGAAGAGGAAACGGCGCTGAAAAAAGAAGTCATCGAGGCATACATGGGGTTGTTGCAAGCCTCGGTTAAACAGGAACTGTACACGGATAAGTACCACTCGGCGCAACTAAAGGCGGATATCGATTCGGTAAAATTGATCGACGGAGTCATTTCCGAAGAAGACTTGTTGATTTCCCGGTCGGATCGACTTGATGCCGAATTGAACAAGTTCGAAATGGAAACCGAAGCGATCGAACTCAAACGCGAGTTGGCGATTCTACTCGATTTCGACGTTGAGGGACAAATAAATCCAACCGAGCCGGAAGTAATCGCGCATCTTGAGGAAACCGAGAAACAGGCTTTTTTATCATCATGGGAAAACAGTGTGCCGGTGCACAAGGCGGAGTTGGAATATAGCCAGGCCAAACGCGACGCCGACTACAAGTCGGCCGGGCACGGACTGACCGGCGAATTAAACGCCAATTATTCCACCGGTCAGGGAACGGTCGAAACCGACGGTATCGACGTGGACATCGATACCCGGGGATGGGAAATCTCGCTCGATTTCACCTATCCGCTTTGGGACGGCGGTTCATCCGGCGCGGAAATCAAATCCGCCAAACTGCAGGCCGAACAGGCCCGGCTCGAATTCCAGCGTGAAAAACAAAACACCCGTGCGGAGATTATCAATCTTATCAATCAGCTCGATGTCAGTTATCGCCGTCTGGAAATCATGCGCAAGCAGGTCGATCTGGCGCAGAATCGTCTTGATATCGCGCGAGGCAGAATGAACGACGGCCATATCTCGGAAATAACGTTTCTGGAAAGCAAAACCGATTATCTCGACGCCAGGGTGAAATATCTCGAAGAAATGGAAACCTACCTGCTGAACCGGGCCGATCTCGACGGGAAATATATCATCGAATAACCGTTGGTCTCCGCTATATCTTTTTTGACATCGCCGGAAGAATTCCGTTAATTGGCGCATGATAAAAAACACCGCAAAACGAAATCCGGTTCTGGCTGATCTCGGCCTGCTTTATGCCGCCGCAATCTGGGGCTCGACTTTTTTCATTGTCAAAGCGACACTGGCCGATATCGATCCGGTGGTGCTGGTCGGATATCGTTTTCTCATGGCCGGGCTGGGCTTGCTGGTCTATGTCAGACTGTCCGGCCGACGTCTGTTCGCTGACTTGAAACAGGCGATCGTGCTGGGGGTTTTGCTCTGGATATTATACATCCCGCAGACCGTGGGACTGCAATATACCACCGCCTCGAATTCCGGATTCATCACCGGTTTGTTCGTGGCTTTCGTACCGGTATTTTTGCTGACTCTTTTCAGGCGGCGTCCAACCGTGCCGGAACTGGCGGCATCGGTGATATCGCTGGCCGGATTGTGGGTACTGACCGGCGGTTTGGTTGATATAAACATTGGTGATATACTGACGGTTCTTACGGCGATGGCCTACGCTTTGCATTTACTCTATGCCGACAAATACATGAAAGGCGGTATCGATCCGTTCGTAAGCGCCTGCCAGCAGTTTATCATCGTCGGCGTATTGAGTCTGTTAACCGCGTTGTTATTCGGTCTGCCGTTTGGAATCGCATCCGACCGGGCGGTCGGGATGGTGGTTTTTCTGGCGGTGTTTCCGACACTGTCGGCCTTTGTGATTCAAATGGTCGCGCAGAAAATCGCCCGACCACTGCGAGTGTCGTTGATTTTCGCACTGGAACCGGTGTTCGCGGCAACGTTTGCCTGGACCTTGGGCGGCGAGGCGTTCGTATTGCGCCGGGCCATGGGGGGATTGTTGATTTTCGCGGCGCTGGTGATTTCCGGCATGCGTCCTCCCGGCGTGGTTCGGACAGAGAAAAAGTCCCTCTAGTCGGGATTGCCCGTAATGATAAATCCGCCCCACAACAACGGGTGGCCGTGCCCGAATTGTTCTCGCGAATCCGCCAGCATCCGCAATTCGGCCTCACGCAAGGCATCGCGCCGGGATTTCCCGTTCAGCCACGCCTCGTAAAAGTCATGCATCAACCGGGCCGTTTCTCTGTCGGGTATTTTCCACAACGACATGCACACCGCCTGCGCTCCGGCATGACGAAACGCGCGTTGCAAACCGAAGATTCCCTCGCCCCGGGAGATATCGCCCAACCCGGTTTCACAGGCGGATAAAACCGCCAGACGGGTTCCGATCAGATTCAACCCGGAGACTTCATACGCGGTCAGAATACCATCATCCCGCCCCGGCTCTGATTCGTCGCGTTCTTCTCCGGCATGGTTCGCACCGGCCAGGGCCAGTCCCGATTTTAAAAGCGCGGTGCTGAGCGCATCGGTTCCCGACACGGAATCGTCCCTGCAGAAAAAGCCATGCGTCGACAGATGTATGATAGCCGGCGGATCGACCAACGCTTTCAGAGTTTCTTCCCGCGCCTCGGGGCCTTCAAAACGATGCACGGTCAAGTCGGTTTTCGTTTTCAATAACTCGGCAATCGCCGTTATTTCTCCGCGACTGTAACGAAGCGGCACGAATTCGTTATGAAAACAATCGGCGGAACGTGCGGGCGCGGAGACACCCGACAATGTATGCAAATATGCCTGATCGTTAGGATCGGATGCGGACATAAGCCCGGTCGCATCATAATCGGGATCGGCAACCAAAACGACCTGATTGTTGGCGGGAATAAAATCATCGTCACGAAGCAGGTCTCGCCCGGAAGTCAAATAACAAATCCGATGCGATTCAATCATGTATGAGGTATCCGAATCGGGAAGAATTTCAAACGCCAATAGGTTCAGCATGCCGTCAGGCGCCAGATACAAATCGTAACCTGAAACGTTGGGGGCAAGCAACGGCGCCATCAGTAAATCATAGAGACGCCCCGTAATGGCGGCCAGACGCCTTTCATACTCGGCCGCAAACAGCGAGAACACCCCGTCATAGGAATCATACATCATTTTCCGTGCAGTTTGCACCAAACTATCGATCTCGACAGCATCACCCAAATCATAAAACCGAATGTTCTGAAGATGATCAAGCGTGATTGCCAAATAACGCGGCTTTTTGAACCGCTCGGTATCATGACCGACTACAGTGTAATCGTAGGGGGTATAGCGCAGATATTCGCAAAGCATCCCCTGATCCGGCAGTCTTGCGGCCACGTCGGCAATACCGAATCGACTTTGATCAAGTTGCTCTTTAAATTCGGAGCATCTGCGGCTCAACTGGGTATCCAGAGAATCCTGCGTGTCAAGCAGTATCCTGACACTGTCGCCGATCCCGGCCCCATCTCTGAGACCGACCATGAATGAATTGGCAATTTCGGTTCTGATCGCGGTACGCCGATCGAGGATTTCTTCGATTCCCCTATCATAAGAGCAAAAGGTTACTTCTTTATCGGCCATCATGGCATCCAGAACCACGGCCTTCCCCTTGAGCACCATCTCGAAGGCGGACGAAACCGCCGCTTTGTCGCCACATAAAAGCGCCAGAGACAAAAAAGAATGATCGATCAACGGATGTTCATCGACCCAGCGTAGTTTCAGATCCGCGGACGCATACGAGAAAGCATAATCGATCAACTGCTGTCGTGAGTCTGTCAGATTCTGAAAGACGCGTATGCTTTCGTCGTATTTGCCGGCCAGACCGTACAACCGGGCCAGTGCTTCGGCGGTATAACTGTAGTTGGGATGCACGGCCCCCAGCAGGCTGTCCGTGATTTTCAGGGCATGGACGTACGGCTCTTCGGCATCGGCGTACTTCCCCTGATGCTGGCAGACGTCGCCCAGCAGTTTCAGCGCCAGTGCGGTCTGGGCGCTTTCCGGCCCGGAGCTTTCTTGCCAGATGGCAATCGCCCGCCTGATCATAGTCTCGGCCTTGTCATACCGTTTCATGTGGCGGTACAGATTGGTCAGGTTGAGCAGAGTATACGCGATATTGGGATTGTCCGGTTCCAGCGTCGCCTCGCGAATCGCCAGCGCCCGTAATTGCAGACGTTCGGTTTCCTCAAGATTGCCGGTTTTCCTGAGAAGGGTCGCCAGATTGTTGAGGCTGTACGCCACGTCGGGATGATCCGGCCCGTAAACCCGCTCTCGAATTTGCAGGGACTGCTCAAAAAGTGGTTTTGCCTCTTCGTATTTGCCGATCATATAGTACAGACATGCCAGATTGTCGCAAGTTGTCGCAACTCTGGAATGCACCATCCCCAGTTTCTCTTTTTGTATCGCCAGTGACCGCAGATACAACGGTTCCGCCTCATCAAAACGCCCCATGGTCAGTTTGATTCCCGCCAGTTCGGTCAAGGCATTGCCAACGGTCAGATGATCGGCGCTGTAAAACCGCTCGCGAATGTCAAGGACTCGTTCAAACAAATCATGAGCATCCTGATATCGATCCTGATGCTCATAGCATGTCGCCAGACCATGGAAACAAGACGCCAGACGGGGGTGATCGGGACCGAGTGCTTCCTCGATAATTCGAATGGCGCGCCCCAATATTTCTTCCGATTCCGTATACCGGCAAATATCGTTCAGTAGGATGGCATACTCCCGCAGGCTGTTGCCAACGGCGGGATGATTCGGCCCCAGTGTCTGTTCATCGAGGGCAATGACACGAACACACAGCGACTCGGCTTCCTCGTAATGCCCCTGATATCTGTAAACCGTAGCGAGATTGCCCAGCACGATGGAAAAAGCCGAGTCATCCGGTGCGGACAGAGACTCGTAATACGAGCGAACCTCATTCAGATATTGCTCAGCTTCATTGTATTTGGCCTGCGAAATATACAGCCGTCCCAATTCACTGCCGATCTCGACGCGACGGGGATCATCGACGGCAAGCGCATTTGATCGAATCGAGTCGGCCATGCCGAGATATTTTTCGCAATTGGTAAAATCCCACAGCTCATAATGAGACATCGCAAAGGCGACATAGATCGTGGCCCTGGTGGTATCGGGAATATTCGACATCCGGTCAGCAGTCTGATCGGCGGCTTCGGCCAGTACCAACGCCGAATCGTAATCATACGTTAACAATGCTTGTTGCGACCGGTCGAGTAGATCGTAAATTTCCTTAAATTGTGAGTCGGAAATATCTTCTCCGGCAATACCGACACGGAACAGCGCTATCGCCAAAAACAGGACGACCGCGATGCGCGGTATCAGCACTGAACGCCACAAGTGCACGATGACACTCCTTGCTTTTATTGCCTGCCACCTTCCGAAGAATCAAAAAGTACCCGTATTAATCGACACGAAAGAGATATATTTGCCGACCGGTTGTATCATGGTCCGCCGTCGGGACGATTTCCAGCCGATACGATCCGGGACGCATCAGTTCTGCGGGAAAGAGAATACTGCCGATTCCGTACTCATCGAAAGCATCATACGACGGTATCGTCATAATCACACGATCATCCTCGGCGGAGATTGTAATACGGTATTGCATATCCGGACCGGCATCGCGGTAAAGAAACGAAATCACGCCGTCCCGATGCAAAGAAAGATGTAAGACCGGCGCGGATGACGTTCGCATGGGGGTAAGGACGATGGTTTGCACCGGTGCAATCGCCGGGTGATACGACTGGACGATTCCCCGATAAGCCGGATACGCCAATATCACAATCAGCAATATCAACAGCGCCGGCCGTAAGACCAGCGGACGCTTTGGCCAGAGGTACTCTTTCAAGCGTTGCCGCGCGGAGGGTTTTGACGACTGTCGGATTTCGTTTTGCACGACTTCATCAGAACGCAACAACATAGCCGACGCCTCGAACCGCTTGATTTCGTCAAAACAGAACGGGCAGTTCAACAGGTGAGTTTCAAACCGCTCCGTATTTTCGGTGGACAGCGCTCCCAACTCGTAGGCATGTATCATCGACCCGATGGTCGGATCGATACATTTTTTTATTTCCATTATTCATCTCCCCCTTCAAGACAGTCACTCAACAATTTCCTTCCGCGATTCAACATAACATATACATTACCGGGTTTGATATTCAACTTGCGGCAAACCTCATCGGTGGAAAAGCCCTGATACACCAGATTGAGGATGCGGGCATAGCGCGGATATGACACGATCAACTTTCTCAGACAAACCATCAGGATACGCCGAATTTCGGGATTCGATTCGGTCTGTATCAAACCGGTCATATCATCGACCTCACCGTTTCCGACCATAACTTTGCGGCGCGTATCCCGGCGTTGATAAAAATTCCCGATTTTCCTTTTCAATACGCCATACGCCCAGATATCGAACCGTTCCACGCCGGTTTCGGTCCGAAATTTCCTGAGGATCGTCGTACAGGCGTCCTGGGCGATATCCTCGGCCTCCTCTTCCCCAACTCTTCGTTTGGCGAGATAGACGAATCTAACAAACAGATGTTCGAAAAGCTCGGTCTCGGCGGTTTGATCGCCGCCCAGGGCGCGGGAAAAAAGCTGTTGTAATACAAGACTGTCTATTGGCACGTGCTCTGGCATAAGAAAAAGTACGCCATATCGAGCCGTAAGTCAATATCCAATCTATCGCCGATTCGGCAATTCTCTGTAAGAATCACGCCACTTGTCAAATAAGCCGGATGGAGCACCGGTGTTGGTAACATCCCTCATATCTCCACCCACCGTACGGCATGACAAACTGAAGGTGTCACGACATACACCGGCAGAGTATACGGAAAACAATAGTATAAACAGACAATGTCGCAATGAACGCCGTTCGCATTGCGAATCGATAACACGCACCATTTACTCAACACCTTGAACTAAAGGAGGTAGCATGAGAGCTATTCACATGATTGCCGGCACGATGTTTGTCACGCTGATGCTGTGCGGGGCGGCCTCGGCCCTGCATACCGGGGAGGGAAATACCCCACGCACGGCCGATGAGGCGCTGGGGCTGATTGTCAAATTTAAAAGCGACGTCGATTTGACGCCTGCCGACGGATCGAGAAGTCGCCGGACGACGGGATTGGCGGCCTTTGACAAGGCAAACGCAATGCATAACGTCCAGAATGTTGAACGACTGCTCAGGGCAACGAACTCCGAAATCGCAACACATCCCTTCCGGAACATCTTTGTCGTATCGGCCGCCGGGGAATCGGATTTGCAGGCACTGAAAAGCGCCTACGAGGAACTCCCGGAGGTGGCGTATGTGGGATATAATTATCCCATCCACCCTCATACCGTGCCTAATGATTCCCTGTATTCCTATCAATGGTACCTGAACAACACGGGACAGTTACATCCTCATGTTGCCCGTTATTCAGGCTCCTACAACGACTCTCTGGTCTTCGTAGCTGGTCTGGCGGGATCCGATATCAAGGCTGATACGGTATTTCAGGATCCGCCCGACAATACGATGTCTGTGGTCGTGGCGATCATCGATAGCGGAGTCGATACGGAACATCCGGAATTGGCGGGACACATCTGGACCAATGAAAATGAGTCACTTTCAGAAAACGGCATTGACGACGACAATAACGGCTATATCGATGATCTTCACGGATGGGACTTTTCCGCCATTGATGATTCTCAGGAGTTGGAGGACAATGATCCCAGCGATTATATGGGACACGGAACATTATGTGCCGGCCTGGTGGCATCGTCGGCCAATAACCAAATCGGCGCGGCAGGAATTTGTCCAAATGCTTTGATCATGCCGATTAAAGTTTATCCGATCGGCACCACCGCAAAATTGATCAATGCCGTCCTGTATGCGGTTGATAACGGCGCCGACGTGGTAAGCATGAGTCTTGGGCAGGAATGTTCGGATTCCGTGCT
>CAZVNK010000001.1:15681-28036 GCA_964628115.1 uncultured Ignavibacteriaceae bacterium
CCAGGTGCACCTTGCAGAGGCATTGCAGTATGGCAAAAATAAGGGATGCATTTTCTGCGCGTCAATGGGCAATGAAGGTATAGATTCCACCATGTACCCCGCCGGATATTCGACCGTTATCGCAGTTGGTGCCTCCAATGACTCCGACTACGTGACTGAGTTCTCGTCCACCGGGGAACATATTGATGTTGTTGCACCCGGTTTGGCGGTTGTTTCCCTTCGCGCCGAAGGTACGGACATATATTACACGGAAACGTTGGGTGATAAAATAGAACCGTTCGTACATATAATCGATTCGATATATTACATCGCCGACGGCACCAGCATGTCATGTCCGATAGTCGCCGGAGTCGCGGCGTATATGCGGTCGATCTCTCCCGGACTATTGCCTGACATTGTGGAACAAATCATCGAACAAACCGCACTTGATCTTGCCGACCCGTACGGCAATGGCGGCAGTTACCAGGGATTCGACAACTACAGCGGATACGGCCGTGTTGATCTGAACGCCGCATTGAATCAACTGCCCGAAATCCGCGCGAAAATCGATTTTCCCAAGCCAAATGAAATCTATAGCGGCTATGTCGCCATCAGCGGTATTGCCGACGGATCGGATTTTACATCATACACGCTGGAATATGGTGAGGGAGCCGACCCGACTTCATGGACAGAAATCAGGACATCATACACGCCTGTGTCTGATTCCGGCCTGCTTGGGTCCTGGATTTCCTATCCGCGTCAGGGCAAATACACCATTCGCCTGCGTGTCGGGGACGATAATGCGGACATGGTAACCATTAGTCTGGCATATGATAACGTCGCCGACATCTCATATCCGGAAACCGCCGACACCGCAATCGGCTTGATAAAAATCACCGGAGACGCCTATTGCAATCTCTTTACCCATTACATTTTGGATTGTCGTCCGGCATCCGACACCACGCAACCGTGGACGCTGATCGATTTTGTGTCGGTTCCCAAGTTCGATGAAATTCTGACGGCATGGAATACATTTGATCTGACCCCCGGGGATTACCAAATCAGATTGCGAGTGTTTTCTGTCGGTCAGGCAACCCCGGTTGCCGTGGATACTGCTCAGTTTTTCGCTTCGCCTTTCGATCCCCGGATTGCCTGGATTACCAATCTGGACACGACAGCAACAATCATACCGAATTACGGCGATTTCAACAACGACGGCAACAATGAAATCGTCGTCGGGACAAAAACAGGCATTGAAATACTGGATCCCGCCGACGGCAGTAGTCTGCTGGCACAATTCCCGACGTTTCCTTCCGGCGATTACACGATGCCGGTCTCCGTGGGAAATCTCGACGGTGACGGAATCGATGATTTCGTTGCCTTAAATGTAACGGAAAAAAGGCTCTACTGTCTTAGTTCGACAAATGGGCTATACTTCATTTACATGAATACCACAAGAGATGATTACGGTGAATACGACACGGAAGAATCAGAACTACCTTATATTCTTCTCAGTGATATTGATAACGATAATATTGATGAGATATTTGTTCATACCCCAAGTGTTATCATTCCACTGAGAGTTACTGACAATAGGGAATTAATAAATTGGCCTTCTTGTAGACAAATAGTTGCGCCCGATATCGACAATGACAGTCTGAATGAAATCTACGTGTACGATGCAACAACTACCAGCATTCAGGAGAGAACATTCAGCGGAACGGTTCTCGCGTCATCACCCATCACCATGGGAACCGACTCTTCGTTCATGATAAGCAGTATGTTTGTCTATGATATTGACGCCGATGGAATAGTAGAAATAATGGTTTATGGATGTTACGATACATACGGATATTGCATGTATGCTTTCGAAGACGATCTCACGCAAGTATCCGGCTGGCCCAGGACATTCCCGTTTGCAAGCTTCTGGCTTCCCACCACCCCCGTCTTGGGTGATATCGATAATGACGGCATGCTCGAATTGGCTTTAACCAGTTGGGATTTTGCACGAAGTCATGTCTATGTCTGGAATATCGAGGACTATCCATATACGCTTGTGAACGCGTTAGATATCCCATCACCCGAACCCGCTCAGGTCAATTACCTGACTCTGGTCGATATGGATGATGATGAGACTCCCGATATTGTTGCCGGAGCACAGAAGGGAATCTTTGGTAATGTTAGTGATTCCACAGTCGGTGTTGAATATCTCTGGGCTTGGGACCACAGCGGTCAACTAATCGACGAGGCGTCGATTCAGTTCAATGATGCCAGCAGATCAATCAGCCGTTTTACGCCAACTCTCGGAGACATTGACGGTGACGGCAAACTGGATCTGGCTATTACCACAGCACTTAATGAGCTCATTTTTATGAATTACGGTGACCTGTACGATTTCAATGCCTGCGCGTCTCCGGTGACGTCGTACCGCTATCATCGCAATTTCGACAATCTCGGTCCGTCATTCGGCGACGATTGCTATTCCTATATCTGCGGCGACGCCAACAATGACGACGTGGTCGACACGCTGGATTGTCAGTACATTCTGGCCTATCTGTACTATGGCGGCCCGGCGCCGATACCGTACGACGCCGGCGATGTCAATTGCAATCCCGGAATCACGCTGTCGGATTATTCTTACTTGGCCAATTACCTGTACTACGGCGGCTCGGCGCCATGTGATTGCGGGCAGGCCAAACCGAATGACATTCTACCGGTCGAATTTTCCCTGCGGCAGAATTATCCCAATCCATTCAATCCGACCACTGCGATTGCATTCAGCCTGCCGGCCGCATGTCAGGTAACGCTGGAAATTTACAATATCACCGGTCGTAAAGTGGCCACGGTGGTTGATGATCTCCTCGACCCCGGTGAACACGTCGCCATGTGGGACAGCCGCAATGACAGCGGCAAACCGGTGGCCAGCGGGGTTTATTTCTACCGTATCAAGGCCGGCGACCGAATTGCCACCCGTAAAATGGTATTGCTAAAATAGCCAAAAGGGTGGAAGCCTATCCATCAACCTATACAATGATGCGATTCAGCACCCCGGCGGGACACTCGTTCCCGCCGGGCGCATTTTTTTAATGCACAATCCGGATTTCCTCAATGAATCTCATCTACTCAACAAAATTACGAATCGGCGGTAAAAGATAAAAAATGGCGTATAAATAAGGCCTTGCCCGCCGTTAATGCCGTTTTGGCATCTCAAATTATCTCAGTATCAACCGATATACTGAGGATAAGGGTAAAATTATGCCGGGCAAAACGATAATCTATGGGGAAATAGTCGACAGCAAACAACGTGACACCATACAAACATCCTCCGAGCGGATTGCTGATAATGTGCTCTGGCGTATGGAAGCCTCGTTAATCGGCGAGGGTAAGGATGCCTCTCTGGTTTTTGTCGATTTGGACGATCCCCAATATACCGATCCCAATTTTCTCATTTCACTGGCCACGGCAGGAAAAAAGACCAAACTCATCGGTAAAAGTAGTCAACCCAATGTCCAAGATGCAATTAAGTATTCAAAACTGGGAGTGTCGGAAATCCTGACCCAGGAACAATGCCTGCAACGTCTGAATGAACTGGTCACGGAATTGGAGCAAACGCCACCCGCCACCGAGGCACCTCCGTCCAAATTCGCAATATCCGCCCTGGTCGGTGAATCCCCGGCTATGCATGAGATCAGAGCAACGGTCAAGTTGTTGGCCGACGTTGACTTTCCCAGCGCGTTGATTCTCGGCAAGACCGGAACCGGCAAGAGCCTGATCGCCAAAGTCCTCCATCACAATGGAGTCCGCAGTAAATATAACATGGTCGAAGTCAACTGCTCGGCGATTCCCGATGAATTGTTCGAATCCGAGCTGTTCGGACATATCAAGGGCGCTTTCACGGATGCCAAGGCCGAAAAAACCGGATTATTTGAGTTTGCACAGAACGGAACGCTGTTTTTGGATGAAGTGGGCAATCTCTCGGCATCATCACAGGCAAAGCTTCTTAAGATACTGGAAGACAAGAAATTACGCAAAGTCGGCGACGTCAATGAACGTGAAATCAATGTCAGAGTGGTGGCCGCCACAAATCTGGAGTTGGATAAAGCAGTTCAGGAAGGCTCATTTCGCGAAGACCTTTTTTATCGACTCAATCTGTTGACAATCGAAGTCCCTCCTTTATATGAACGGCCGGAAGATATTCCCGGAATCGTTAAGCACTATTTACGATTTTATTCAACTCTGTACGGCAAGCCCGAAGTCTCTATTAATGAGGAAGCACTGATCAGTATGCAGGAATACCCCTGGCCGGGCAATGTCAGGGAATTATGTAATATTATTGAACGCGCGGTCCTGCTGACCAAAGCCAATCGCATAAAGCCCAAAGATATCAAATCAGCTCTCGCGCGGGGCCGCCTATCCATAGCCGATCGTAATCAAATCGTCATTGAAATACCCCCTCACGGAGTTTCACTGGAATCAATAGAACATTCCGTTGTCTCCCAAGTGCTTAATATGTGCCAATGGAATAAATCCGAAACCGCGAAATTCCTGAGAATATCCCGTCCTCGTCTGCGGCGTATTATCGAAAGCGCCGGACTGGAACAAAATCGACGTCGCCGGTCCGAGTGACACGATTCGTTCCACCCATATTTGATTTCATAACTCATTAAAAGTCAGAATCTTAACCTACCATACCCGATATCGCGCAGTACGATTCGATCCAATTGCGGCATTTTTCGGCCATTTGCCATCTACCCCAAAAGCAACGTATCCATTTGTCTATCATAATCTTGCAAACGATTTTCCGGTCTGGCACCACGCTTGCGATTACCTGTGTTCACATGAAGAAGACAACAAATCCTACCATAACTGAAAGGAGCACACAGATGGCACGAGTCACGTTTGGCAATCCCGCCATAAGAATCGCCTCGGTTCTTATTGTTGCTGTCATGCTTTTTGCCGGATGTTCCAATTCACCCCTGGAAAGCACGGCTGACAACTCCGATTCGCAACAACCGGCTCTTCTCGGCCGCACCGCCTCCGCCGTATCGGCCGCACGGTTGAACGCGTCGATGTTCCATGCGGAACAGGTAATTTCTGCCGCCGAAGGTGGATGTCTGACCCTGTTCGACGTCATTATGACCATCCCTCCGGGCGCGCTCGACAATGACACCCTGTTCAGTATCGACATTCCGGATCTGACGGTGTTTTACAACGAGTTCGGCACCAGCGGTCTGGTGTTCAAGAAACCGGTAACGGTGACAATGTCGTATCGTGATGCCGATCTATCGCAGGTGGTCGAATCCACGATCCGAATCGCCTTTTTCAATGCCGAAATGGGTCAGTATGAAGACGTCGAATGTCAGCTCGACATGGACAACATGACGGTCACCGCGGAATTGCATCATTTTTCCGCTTATGGTTTGATCTCTGACTGGCGCACTGGATTCCCTCTTTAAACCCGGAACTTCCCTTTTTATTGAGGTGACAAAGACCATGAACGTTCTGATGACGAAAACGACGCACAACGAGCTATGCTCCGGTATAACCGACGGACATACGCTGCTTGATCTGGCACGCGGTTGGTTACGGCAGGGGAATCCTATTGTCGCCCACGAACTACTCAAATCCGCCATCAGCTCTACTGAAGCCGAACGGGATCAGTCACTGAGAGCGCGGATCCTCAAAGAAACCGGTCGTGTCAAGATGATGCAGTCCGAATGGGATAGCTCGGAAGCATATTATTTGGAAGCGCAACGGGTGTTTGTCAGCATTGAAGATCATAAGGGGGCCTCGGAATGTGCGCGCAATCGAGCCAACCTGCACTTTCAGAAGGGCGCATATCTCAATGCGGAGGAACTATGTAACCAGGCCCTGGATTGGGCATCGACGAGTAACGATTACGAATTGAGAGCAACCATTCTCAATACGATCGCGGCAATCAAATCCGCCACGGGTGAATTACAGGAAGCATTGAAAACATTCAAACTCTGCCTGGCTGATTTTCAGAGCGCCGGCAATACGATTCGGCAGGGCAACGTCCTGTTGAATATCGGACTGACGCATACCGAATTGGGTGAATACGGTGATGCAATCGTCAGTCTCAATCAGGCGCTGGCAATCGCTCTGGAAGTGAAAGATCTGACACTGGTTGAAATCTGCTACCAGAATATTTCCAAATGCCATCTGAAATTAAACGATACAATTCTGGCCAAGTCGGTCATAGACACCGCTCGCAAGATTCTTCCCGGTCTCAATTCCAAAGCACTGGAATGTGAACTGAATGTTATCGATGCCAAAATCCTTCGCATGATGGGTAACCTGTCCGCCGCCGAAGAACTTCTCGACAAAACTCATGTCATGGCGATGGAGCACAACCTGACCGCTCTGACGGCCGATATCCTGCTCGAACAGGGCGTCGTGGCCAGAGGTCAGGGGACGCCGGAACCGGCACGGGTCAAACTGGATGCCGCCGCCAAGTTGTACCAACAACTCGGCGTCGAGAAGGGGTTCAAAGACGCGGTGCAGGCACTGAATGATCTTTCAAGGAGGACGGATGCCTGAGCAGACCCACACCAGAGCCGACGTCAACTTCCAGAGCGAGCTGGAGAATATGTTGATGGCGCGCCGGGCGGCCGCTGAGCCGGACTGGGCGAAAACCATCACCAATTTACTCACGCTGGCCCGGGAAGCCAACGAGTCCTTTGAATTCGATCGAGCCGTTGAATACCTTAACACGCTCGAAGAAATCTGGAATACCAAGGGACTGCCGGAATTCTCGCTGGAACTCCGTTTTGAGCTCCACCGGGAAAAGGGCAAGGCTCTGGCATCGCAGGGTAAGCTCGACGAAGCCATACATGAATATCAGAAAATCCTGAATTTTTGCCGAGACGCCGGACAGTTACGGGTCAAATCGGAGACCTTCACGCAAATCGGCCAGCTTATGGCCAAGAAGGGCGACCATGATCGCGCCCTCGGATATCTGCAACGCGCCATCGGCGCCTACCGTCGCCTGGATGACCAGCGCGGTATGTGCAAGGCCCTGCGGAATCTCGGGGTGATTTACGTGGAACTCGGTGAATTCGAAGAAGCCGAAGGCACGTACGACGAAGCGATTTCGGTCGCCCGGAACATCGGCGATGATTTGGTCTACGCCGACCTGGTCAACAATCTCGGCACTATCATGAATATGCGCGGCAAGTGGCAGAAAGCGCTGGAGCTGTACCGCGAGTCATTGCGCATTTATGAAGCCAACAAAGAAATTCGAAAAACCGCTTATACTCGAAACAACGTCGGTATTACGCTGACCGAACAGGGGATGGACAACGATGCCTTTTCCTGGTTTCAGGAAGCGTATGAAATCGCCGTGTCGATCAAAGACGAGGCCCTGACGTTGATCGTTGATATTAATCTGGCCGATCTCTATCTGAAAAAAGGTGAACTTGCCGACGCCAAACGGCATTGTCGCCGGGCGGAGCAGTATCTGATCAACACCAATCGGAGCAACTCCACGCTGGTGGAAACGAAAAAGACCGCCGGCAAAATAGCCTATCACGAACGAGATTACGATTCCGCCCTGTCATATCTGACCGAGGCGCTCGGCCTCAGCCGCCATATCGGCGCGCAGTTTCTTGAAGCGGAAGTCCTGCTGGAGCGAGGCAAACTGCTCATGGCGATGGAGCGGCACCTTGACTCGCTGACTGACTTGGAATCCTCCTACCATATTTATAACGGGCTGAAAGCCGACGGCAAACGGGAACAGACCGAGGAAGTGATCAACTCCCTCGAAGCGTTGTATCTGGATATTTTTAACTCCATGGCGCAACGCGTCGATCGCAAGGACCCGTACACCAAGGGTCATTCCGATCGCGTGGCCTCCCTGTCACTGCTGTTGGCCAAGGAACTCGGCCTGCGCGGGAACATGCTCAAGACCATCGTCGCGGCGGCATTGCTACACGACGTCGGCAAGATTCATATCGACGACTCCATTCTCAAGAAGGCCGGAAAACTCACCGATCAGGAGTTTCAGGCGATTCAGAAACACCCGGAATTCGGCGTGGAACTTCTCCGTGGCAAGGAATTCCCCTGGGATATCAAACCGCTGGTTCTGCATCATCATGAGAAGATGAACGGACGCGGATATCCGCTGGGATTAAAGGGAGAAGACATTCCGCTCGGTGCCCGGATCATCTGTATTGCCGACGTATTCGATGCCCTGACTTCGGACCGCGTTTATCGCACCGCGTTCGACACCGAGAAGGCGCTGGATATCATGCAGAAGGAATCGGGGACCTCGTTCGATCCGGTCCTGTTGAAATGTTTCATGAATATCATTCACCAGGGTAAGGCCGATCCGGTTATCAACGCCCGCACCCGCGAAGATGAACTCTACAGCATCTGGTCGCAGTGCACCATCGACGATGAAAACCGGAAACAGGCCGAAAAGGCGGTTACTGCCAATTAACTCAGACGCCGGCATTCAAACCGGCCGAACACATACAAATCACTCATTACGCTTCCAATCGGCGGCGGGACTCCGGTTCCGCCGCCTTCTTTTTTGCATCCCGCCTGCAAATCGCGAAAATAAACGCAAGAATCCCATTGAAAGACGCCCGTCATTTTCGTTTATTACGAGGCGTGGGAACCAATGTAGAAAACCTCGGATCGCTTGAATGACCGAATAACTTTCGGGGGTCTTGTGTCAAATACCAAATTAGACGAGCTTTGTATTAACACGCTTCGCTTTTTGTCGACGGATGCCGTGCAAAAGGCCAATTCCGGACATCCCGGACTGCCGATGGGAGCGGCGGCTCCGGCCTATTGTCTCTGGCATCGCTTTTTAAAATGCAATCCCCGGGATCCGCACTGGCTCGATCGGGATAGATTCGTGCTTTCGGCAGGGCACGGTTCGGCCCTGCTATATTCACTGTTACACGTTACGGGATATGATGTCTCACTTGAGGATATCAAGGATTTCCGGCAATGGGGAAGTCGTACGCCGGGGCACCCGGAATACGGCATGACTCCCGGAGTCGAGGCCACAACCGGGCCGCTCGGCCAGGGAATCGGCAACGCGGTCGGAATGGCAATAGCGGAAACCGCACTGGCGGCCAGATTCAATCGCCCGGAATACAAATTAATGGATCATTACACGTACGCGCTGGCCGGGGACGGTGACCTGATGGAGGGAATCGCGTCAGAGGCGGCATCGCTGGCGGGTCATCTCAAACTCGGTAAAATGATCGTACTATATGATAGCAACAATATCACTATCGAGGGCGGTACCGATTTAACGTTCAGTGAAAACGTCACGGATCGCTTTCAATCGTTCGGCTGGCACACACAAACCGTGGCCGACGGCAACGACGTCGATGCGGTGGCCGATGCCATTGAGGCGGCAAGGAAGGAATGCGAACGGCCCTCGTTGATCGAAGTGCGCACCCATATCGGCTTCGGCAGTCCGCACAAGCAAGATAAGGCTTCGGCCCACGGTGAACCGCTCGGTGAAGAAGAATTGCATCTGACCAAACACAATCTCGGTTGGCCCGAGGATAAAATGTTTTATGTGCCCGACGAGGCCCGTGATCATTTCCGACAGGCGATTACACGCGGCAAGGAAGTGCAGGACAAATGGCAATTGATGTATGCGGCATATACGGAGAAGTATCCGGATTTGGCGGCGGAATTCGAACGGGCCATCAAGGGCGAATTGCCCGCCGACTGGAAAAGCGGTCTGCCCAAATTCACACCGGCCGACGGGCCCCTGGCAACCCGTGCGGTATCCGGCAAGGCGCTGAACGCTGTCGCGGCGCATTTGCCTGAAATGATGGGCGGATCGGCCGATCTGGCCCCGAGCAACAAAACGATAATATCGGATGCTGTTGATTATTCCCCTGCAGACCGAAACGGGCGCAATATGCGTTTCGGAATCCGCGAGCACGCCATGGGCGCGATTGTCAATGGCATGGCCTACCATAAGGGGATAATCCCTTACTGCGGAACATTCCTGATTTTCAGCGACTATATGCGTCCGGCAATCCGCCTGGCGGCGCTGGGTAAACTCCCGGTGATATACATATTCACCCATGACAGTCTGGGGGTGGGCGAGGACGGCCCCACTCATCAACCGGTCGAACAACTGCTGGCTTTGCGGGCGATTCCGGGGCTGGTGGTGATACGTCCCGCCGATGCCAACGAAACCGTAGCGGCATGGCAATACGCAATCTCGCATCGGGATCAACCCGTGGCACTGGCCCTGACCAGACAGAAAGTGCCGATCCTTGATACAACAAGCATCCCCGGCTTTACAGAGGGGGCCTTCAAGGGCGGATATGTGCTGGCCGAATCATCCCCTGACGGCGATCCGGAACTCATTATTGTCGCAACGGGGTCAGAGGTACATCTTGCCCTCGAAGCCCACGAGAGACTAACCTCGGAGGGGTGCCGGATTCGAGTTGTCAGCCTGCCAAGCTGGGATCTTTTTATGCAACAAAATGACAGCTACCGCAAACGAATAATCCCCGAAAACATCCCGATTTTATCCATAGAAGCGGGAGTATCGCTGGGATGGCAGTCGTACGTGGGTTCTAATGTAACCGCGATCGGGGTGGATCGTTTCGGTTCTTCGGCCCCGGGCAGTGTCGCGCTGGACAAATACGGATTCAATCCGGACAATGTCTGCCAAAAGGCGCGTTCGTTGATTCAATGCCGGGTGTGAGAAAAGCCGATCCATAGCAGTAAAAGACGTTAATATCACCAATCACCGGCGCTAAAATAGGCGCCGGTGTACTTATCGAACACATTTTTCCTTAAAATGTAAAAAAAACAGGGAAAATCGGCATTTTTCGGCCGGTTCAATACTCTTGCATACGAGTTGGGTGGGTAATTCGCTAGGAATGAAGTGAGTTATGCCCGGCTCATGGCAGAGATTGTGCGACAACATTACATAAATTACCCTCTGTTTTGTGCTTAGCTGGCAGGGAGTGAATTCCCTAACTCACTTCCTGCCCTTTCTTTTGAAGGGATAAGGGGGAATGAATGTTGAATATGACGGTCGGGGATCGTATTCGGCGGTGACTTTGAAGGCCAAATTGTTTACATTAGCATCGTGGGTACCTATGACAGCACCAACCTGATTTCCCTGGTCAAGGATTGCCGTAAGGGAGACAAACGGGCCTGGGAAATTCTGGTTAGACGGATTACACCGCTCATCTTCTCGATCTGTCACGAAGTGGAATTAAGCAGAGACGAACGATATGATGTTTTGGGGCAGGTGTTGTTGTTATTGCTTGAACATCTTGATAACGTCAAGTCGGCGGACAAACTACTTTCGTATGTCGGGACAATGACACGCCGGGAAATTTACGCCCGTCATCGACGGTCGCTATATTTCCGCAATGCCCGCGACGCCATGATCGAACAAATGTATCAGGCTCATCCCGGAACACCTGATGAGATATTCGAACAAACCCGGACTACCGAGGGAATAATGCAGGCGATGGCCCTGTTGCCCAAACGAGATTATGAGCTTTTGTATGCGATCTTTTTCGATCCCGCCCAGCCAAGCTATGAGGAAATATCGGCGCGGCTCGGGATCGGTGTGCCGACGATCGGTTCGGCGCGCGGACGGGCGTTGCGAAAGTTGCATACCATAATGAAGAAGAAGAAATTTTTTGATTGAAAAGGCATATACCATAAACCCGGAAAAGGAATTAACGGGACCAAGGGAATGAAAAATGAAGAGCACATAATCGATCTGTTAACGGCATACGTGTGCGGAACGCTTTCTCCAAAGGAACGACGACAGGTGGAAGCACGGCTGAAAACCGATCGTGAAACGGCGGAGTTGTACGAACTCGTACGGCGATTGCAACAGACCGGGAAAAAGACCGACTGGCAACTGACCCAGGACACGGCGGTCAAGCTGTCAAGGCGGCTTTTCGATGATTTTCAGAAACGTAAGAAATCCGGGACGGCGCGGGGAATAACCGTGTTCGATTCGCGGATTTTACCGCTTCCCGAAGGAGTCCGGCCGGCGACGGTCAGCACCCGGCGTTTGAAATACGCGTTTGCGGACATGAATCTGGACATCTCGCTGTATCCGGTAACCACCGACTCCTATGAATTGATCGGAAGAATCGCGGGGCTGGAATCGTACGATGATGTCACGATCATGCTTCGCTCCGGAAAAACCACTTTATCCGCGCCGCTGGATCGTCACGGTCTGTTTCGGTTTGAGCGTATTCCGACCCGGACGTATACGCTGACGGTCAAATCGGGAAAAAGAAATCGCGGAATGATAGATATCGAACTATGATAGCGCTGTCGCACAGACAGACCCTGAAAAGCCGGCATAACGTTACCGAGTATGTGAAACGGG
>CAZVNK010000002.1:0-499 GCA_964628115.1 uncultured Ignavibacteriaceae bacterium
CATGAAAAAGGATGTTTTCCTAACCGCGTTATTTTTTCTGATTGTCGGTATATTTTTCTATCTGTTTTATCGGCTGATGATACCGTTTTTCACTCCCATCGCATGGGCGGGAGTGCTTACCATTGTTTTTTATCCGTTTTATCGCTGGTTGAATAAGAAAATCCGCTGGCCGGGGCTGGCCGCGTTGATTGCGTGTATCGTGATCTTTTTTGTTCTGATCGGGCCGACCACCTATCTGTTGGCATCGCTGGCGGGCGAGGCGACCTCGGCCCTGCAGAAAGTCAATGAGGCCTATCAGGACGGCCGGTTGAAAAATTATCTCTCGCTTGATATCCCCATGTTCAAGGCGATCAAGGACAAGCTGATCAGTTACCCGCAACTGGCGGATCTGGAGTTTGAATCGGTGGTCAAGGATGCCATATCGATCGTGACCAAGGCGATCGGATCGCAGGCGACCACCGTGATTGCGAATATTTCAAAAAACCTGTTTTATTTCTTT
>CAZVNK010000002.1:509-13144 GCA_964628115.1 uncultured Ignavibacteriaceae bacterium
AATATCCGTACCACATATTCCACAAGTTTTTATCTTCATAAGCGCATCATCAGGTTTCAGTTTAACTTTTTTTGTACGTGTTTCAAAAAGGAAAGGCGACTTAACAAATACCTGTTTTATTTCTTTCTGATTCACTTCTCCATGTTCTTTTTCTTCCGTGACGGTGAAAGCATTATCAAGTTCATGAAACGGCTGACCCCGTTGACCGCAGAGCAGGTGGAATTGATGTATACCCATTTGCGCAAGGTGATCGAGGGCACGATGTACGGCGGCGTGGTGGTCGCGCTGATTCAGGGCCTACTCGGTGGTATTCTTTTCTTTATCATGGGGATATCGTCGCCGGTATTCTGGGGCGCGTTAATGGCGTTTCTGGCGTTCGTGCCGATTCTCGGGCCGTTTTTGGTGTATATCCCGGCGGGAATCATTCTCTTTGTGGGCGGTTCGCCGATCAAGGGTATTCTTTTGGCGGTGATCGGAGTGGTCGTGGTCAGCCAGATCGACAATTTCCTTCGCCCGATGCTTTTTTCCGGTAAAACCCAGATGCATACGCTGATGTTGTTCTTTTCGATCATGGGTGGGATCGTGTTGTTTGGTTTGCTCGGCGTGGTGTTGGGGCCATTTGTTGCGGCGGTGTTCGTATCGCTGTTGAAGGTGTTTGAGGTGCGTATGCACCCCGAGGATACCGAGTTGATTGCGGCCGACGATTAGTATTTTCTACAGAAATTTCATCACTTCATCATGCAGTCGCGCCCGGTAGTGCAATCCGCCGGATTCCATGGTATGGATGATTCGTTTGAATTCCTCGAATTCCGCCAGATCGGCCAGTCGGGTTTCACGGATTTCCCGGATATCCACCGGTTTGATTTTCCCTGAAACGTATTGTGCGGTAAATACGTGCGAGCGCCAGGGGATATATCGTTGACGATAGGAAAAGGCCACGTTGACCTGCAGAATGTATTTTAGCAGTTTGATTTTGCACCCGGTTTCTTCGTACGCCTCGCGATAGCACCCGTCGATAAATTCCTCGCCGGGTTTCAGGCCCCCCGACGGTGCGCGAAACAATCCTTTGGGATAATGATGCTTGGCGTTGACGATGACCTGATTGCCTTTGAAGATATACATGGTGATGTCATGACAACGCCCGAAGGTTTGGGTGGAGCGGATAAATTCGTATTCTTCCTGATCGACCGGGGCATTCATGGCTATCGCCGGCGGGTACCCGTAGGTGTCGGCAACGATCTGCACCATTTTGGGCGTAAAATACATGTTATGTCAGTAGCGTGATTATATCGTCCTGCACCGGCTGAGTGGTGATCTCCGGTCCCATCTCGGTCAGCAGGCAGTCGATCTCGGAACGAAATCCCGCCCGGTCGTGGTAAATCCCCGGTTCGATCGAGAACAAATGCCCCGGCAGAAGGCGGCGTTTGTCCTCGGTTTCACGGTTGTCGATATTCGGCCCCGGGCCGTGCACGTTTTCCATGATGGAATGACCGGTTCGATGGAAAAACTGCTCGCCATAACCGGCGTCGACAATGACACGACGGCAGACGTCGTCGACTTCGTATCCGAACACCGGTTCCGTGGGGAATTTCTCCTTGAGAAACCGCACGGCGGCATCGCGGGCATTGGTGACAATACCGAACGTGTCACCGTATTCATCGGGAACGCTGTGTCCGGCGTACGCCATCCAGGTGATATCGGCAAACACGGCGTCGGGTTCCTTGTATTTGGCCCAGAGATCGATCAGAATCAACGAGCCTTCCTTAATCGTCGTTGACTTTCCCTCGGTCGGTTCGTAGTGCGGATTGCAGATGTTGGTGTCGACGGCGCAAATGGGCGGAAAATCGGTGGTCATGTTTTCTTCTTCGAAACGCCGCTTGATAAAATAAACCACCGTTTTTTCATTGATAAACGTACCGTTGACCAGCGACTGGTGAATCAGCCGAAACGCGTCATCCTTGATCTGGTTGATCATGAACGCGGCGCGGCGATGCAATTCGATCTGCCGTCGGTTCAATCGCGCCTGAAAATTGGCGACGATATCGGCCGAGGAAACCACCTCCACGCCCAGACTTCGCACCATTTCGATCGTCCCGGCATCGACCAGCCCGATATACGGCAGACGGCCGTTGGTGACGTACTCCATCGCGACAATGCACTTACCCTTGAGGATTTCCGCCAGCGACGATTCCATCCCGCGATATGAAGAATACGGTTCGATGGGCACGTCGAGATGCCGGAAGCGGTCTTTTTCGATATGGCTGACCAGCGCCACCGGTTCACCCTCGGCGGGAATAAAGAAAAATGAGCGACGGGTAATATGTCCGGGAAGATGCAGGAATTCCACGGCCACGTCGTTCTTGCCGTGAAAATCATACAACAGCCACCCGTCAATGTTTTCTTCTTTCAAAAATTGCTGTATACTCTTGATGTCGATCGCCACAATACTATCATCCCCTTAAAGACGGTGATACGGTTCATCGATTTGCGGTAGTCTCAAGTATAACGATCCGGCGGATATTATACAATTTCTTTCTGTGGCCGACTGCCAAAAATGTGGAACATGACCGAGGCCGCCAGCCCCGGGAAAATCGGGGCGATCCCCAGCCAGTATCCCCCGCCTGTCGTCCAATGTTCCGACAATAGCCAAAGCAGTGATATTCCTCCTGAGCACAGAATGCAAATCAGCGCCGTTTGGGGCGCCATACGCCGTTTGCCGATGAACGCGAAAAAGAGCGGTACCAGAAGCGCCGGAGTGGCCACCGAGCCGAAATCATGCCAGATATCTATGACCGATTCGAAATACAATGCCAGTATCAGGGCAACCACCGCCGAGATAAACAAGCCGAGTCGGGTGTATGACGTGATTTGTCGTTCGGAGATACGACCGGTGCGCCAGATAATATCCCGTCCGAATGTCGATGCCGCCAAAAACGAGTAGGAATCGACCGTGGACATGATAGTGGCCAGAAGTGACAGCGCAAACAGGCCAAGCAGACCGGTCGGAAGAATCATCGACGCCAGCGTCGGATAGGAACTGATCGGCTCCGCGAGATCGGGCAGAAGTGCCCGCGCATAGAGACCGCAGGACGTGGTTAAGAAGTCGAATACAACCCAGAAAAGAATCGATATCAGAATACCGTTACGGGCGGTTGCCTCGTTGCGGGCGGCGTAACATCGCTGGTAGAAGGCCGGCTCGGTCAGGGTCGCCAGTGCGATAAAATACCAGGTGGCGATATACCAGCCGGAGTTGCCGCCGTGCCAGGTGAGATGTGTCGCGGGAACCGACTCCGCGATAAACGCATATCCGCCGTATGTTTTTACCAGCATCACCAGCAACACGAAAAAACCGATAAACATCAAACCGAACTGCAACATGTCGGTGCGTACCACCGAACGGAATCCCCCCAGGTGAACATAGAATAGCGAAAACAATACGCCCAGCAATGCTCCCACCCAGAGCGGCCATCCGAACAGGTACTGCGCCAGCACCGCCAGCATCAGCACGTAGGCGCTTGGAATCGTCGTAAGAAAAAGAATGATCGACCCGGTGACGGCGGTCGGTCGGCCGTATGCGGTTTCCAGCCGGTCGGGGATGGTCAGCACCTGCGCCCGCCGCGCTTTTTTCGCCAGAAACAACGCAAACAGCAATGCCGCCAGATAGTACGGCAGACCGAACACCAGCCAGTTGGAAATGCCGAAACGGAAGCTGTATTCCCCCACGCCCAGAATGCCGCCGTACCAGGTTGAGACCAGGGTTGCCACGAAGGCCGGAAGGGTCAGCGTTCGCCCGCCGAGAATGTATCCTGCCGCGCTTTCGTTGTGCTCTGAGCGGCGGGTCAAACCCACCACGACCAGAACCGCCAGATAGGCGATGATGATCAGATAATCAAGAGTCGCCAAATACGTTTCCTATTCCAGTTCCCAGACCAGTTGCACGAAGAAATTTCGCACCGCCGCCGGAATATAATAGCCGACGCCGTCATAGACGACACCGGTTAGTTCGTACTTCTCATTGAAAAGGTTGTTTATCACGCCGGAAAGCGTCAGTCGTCCCGCGCCCGAAAATCGCCCCAGCGAAAGCGACGCCGTTATCGATGACACCGAGTAAGGATCGATCGACTTTTCTTCATCTTTGCCGTTTTCGATATACTGACGGCCGACCGCCCGGAAACGATAGACCAGCCGCACCGGATCGATCACAGCATCGAAAATCAAATTGCCGATAATGTCGGGAAATCCCGCAATCGGATTGTCGGCATAATCCAGCGTTTCGTCGATTACGCCATCCCAGTCATTGTCGTTTTCGACGATGTATTCTTTCAGTCGATTGTAATTATAGGCGGCGTTTCCCGAGATGGTCAGATGGCGATGCGCTTTATAGTCGCCGCTTAATTCTATCCCGGCGTGCACCGAGCGGTCGGCGTTGGTCAGCAGGGGGCGACCGTCATCGTCGATACCGGTGGCCTGAATGATCTCGTTGCGGAATTCCATCCAGTACAGACTCAATCCGAAACGACGGATGTCATCATGCCAGTTGGCACCGAGCTCGAAATTGTACACCCGTTCGGCATCGGCAAGCAGTTTGCCGTCGGTATCCAGAGCCGGTTTGGCATAGGGATAATCAGCGTCGAAAATCATCGCGTCATCGGACTCCCTCAACGACACCGCGAAATTGGCATACACATCGGCATGCGAATGCAATTGATAGGTTATGCCCAGATGCGGCGAAAGAAACAGCCAGTCCAGATCGAACGTGTGGCCTTCGTAGACGCCGGTTGCGGGTTGATCGAAATCGTAGGTGAGATAACGCAGTTGCAGATTGCCGGTAAGCCGGATGCGCTCGGTGAGCTGGTAGGATTCCACGGCATAAACCGATCCCGAGTATTTCTTTGCGGTGTACGCGTAATATCGGTAATGCGGAGCGATAGACACGTTTTCCGCCCAAACGATTTCTCCCCAGTGTTCTGAATCGAAATAATAAAACGCACCACCGAACGTCGCGGAGCCTCGGCCGTGCTCCCATTCCAGACGGGGATTCCATCCGTATTGATTTTTAGACACCCATTTTTGGCGAACCAGGTCGATTTCCTCGATGTCATCGTCGAGTACCGCGTATTCCGGAATGTTGTATTCATAATAGGTTTTATCGTCTTTGAATCCTTCGTAGAATCCCTTGCCTCGGATATAGTACAGCGTGTTCAACAATGTCGTGTTTTGATTGATGCGATATGAATTGTGCAGTTCATAATGCGGTTGGCTGAAGTCGTCGATTTCGTTTTCGTACCAGCTCCAGTTGGCGCGGCGATTGATTCGCATGGTCTCGCGGTCGATCCCGTCGAATGCCAAATGTGCCTGAAACGGTCCGCCGTACAGATTTACGGTGGTTATCATGCGATCATCGAGTCGCGACAGCGAGAAATAGTAAGACCAGCCGTCATACCATGAATTTTCCCGATATCCGCCGCTGTACAGTTTCGAATACCTCCCCGACAGCGACCAGCGACCGTCGATCAGTCCCGATGTGTATTCCACGGACGTTTTGCGCATTTCGGAGATGAAGTCACCGTCGGCATAATACCGGCCGTATCCCGACGATACCGTGATTTTACGCCCGGTATTCAGTCCCGCCGATGAGATATTGATCGAGCCGCCGAAAGTGGCGTCGCCATACAATGAGTTTCCGACTCCCCGCTGAACCTGAATGTCCGTGACATTCGCGGCGAAATCCGGAAGGTCGTAAAAATAGGTCGAATGATCTTCCGGGTCGTTAAGCGGCACGCCGTTGACATACACGCCGATCCGCTTGGAATCGAACCCCCGTATTTTGTATTCACTGGCGCCGACCGCCCCGCCGGAGTAGGAGAAGGCGTACATGTTCGGCGTGGATTCCAGCAGGATGGGAAAATCGCTGATGGTATAATCGCGGGCGATATCCTCCTCGGTAATGTCGGAAAACGTCACCGGCGTCCGTCCGGCTTGTGCCCGCATCGCCGTGACCCGGACATTTTGCCGGGGATATACCGCCTGATCGAGAACGATATTCATCTCCGCCGCCGGTTGGCGGTCACCGATTTTTACCAGGTGCGGTTGATAGCTGACATGACTGAATGTGACAAATGCGGGCAGGCTGTCACCGGTTTGCAGAGTGAAACGGCCGTGCTCGTCGGTCGCCGTCATCAATTCCTTGATGCTGGTCTGGACGTTAACCCCGGAAATCGCTCTGCCGTCGCGGTCAACCACGACACCACTCAATTCAGCGGCGGAGATCGTGCCGATTACAAGCAGGAACGCGATACATGCAAGATATAAATACTTCATAACAGATTCCTTTCATTGGGCAATAAAAAACCGCCCCACCGAAAAACCGGCATGGACGGATGAAACCGTGGAATCTGTTATTCACGTCTTCACGTTTTCCTACGCCGGTATTATCCGGATCAGGTTAGGGGGGTATAATCTCAGGCGATCTCTTTACGCCACCCCCAACGGAATTCGTTGCTTTGTTATTACTATACTATTATATATGACGCTGATTTTCAAGTGTTTTTTGGTTAATTGTGCGGGAACGGCTCCCGACAAAAAGATAAGTGAATGAAAAGCCAACGATTGTGACAATTTTAACCCTCACTTGCGTATAATATCCCGATGAGAGTAATCTATCCTGTCATATTCGCCGCCGCCGTTTTGCTGGTATTCGGGTTGTTTGAAATTCTGCTCTTCCGAACCCTGAATAAAGAATGGTGGAAGCGTAAGTTAATACGCCGTATGGCGGTAACTCTTCCGTTGCTGGGGGTGGTCGGCGTGGTTACCTGGTTTACCGCCGCTTATCATCGTATTGGCTGGTTGAGCCTGATCGGATCGACCACGACCGCGGCGGTGCTGGTGTTGCTTTTGGGATTGATGCTCTCGCTTCCTTTTTCCGGCATTTTACATACAGTTCGTCGCCGGCTTGAAAAACGTCGCACCGGAGTTTCCACCGGACCATGTGATGAGAGGCGGCGCATTTTCCTCAAGGGAGCGGCCGCGGCGCTTCCCATAGCCACGATCGCCATGAGTGCCGGTGGTGTGACCCGCGCTTTCGGGAATACCAATGTCGATATAAAACCGATGTATTTTAATAACCTTCCGCCACAATTGGATGGCTTTAAAATACTTCACATATCCGATTCTCATTTGGGAGTATATAAATTTCTTCCCGACCTTGAGTACATTTTGAATAAAGCGGAGACGTATCGTCCGGATTTGATTCTGGTTACCGGTGACGTTGCCGATGATCTTGGCCTGTTACCGGACGCGCTGGAAATGATTGCCGATTATGCCGCTCCATACGGCGCGTATGCATGCCTGGGTAATCATGAATACTATCGCGGGATTGCGCGGGTGCTTGAAATTTACGGTAAAAGCCGAATTCCGTTGTTGCGCGATTCCGGTGTTACGATCGCCGTCGACGGTTACAATCTTCATGTGGCGGGGACCGATGATCCGGTTACGATGCGGCAGGATATCACGGATTTCACGCGTCAGGCGGTTACCCGTTCGCTGGCCGAATCGCCGCCGGACGCCTTTACGGTCCTGATGGCTCATCGCCCGAAAGCATTCGATTATGCTCCCGGATTGGGCGCAGATCTGGTGCTTTCCGGCCATATGCATGGCGGGCAGGTCGGAATAAACGGCAGAAGCGTGTTCGAACCGCTACTGCCGGAACACTATTTATGGGGGGAATACGCCAGCGGATCGGCGCAAATGTATCTTTCCTGCGGTATCGGCCACTGGTTTCCATTTCGACTCGGATGCCCGCCCGAGGCGCCGATTATCCAACTTCTAAAGAAAGCCTAATCGTCGGCCAAAACTATCGTATAGAATTTAAAAAGTTGCCCGAGATTGCCGACGTAATAACTATATACATCCGATATCTCGGGGTGTTCAAAAATGACTGATTTCACTGAGGAGGATAGAATGACAAAGGAAATCAAACGCAATACCTGGTCGAAGTTCTGCCGGCAGTTCAGTACTGCCAATCAGTTCCGTCCGACCGACATCCAGATCAAACAGAAAGGCCGTGGCAACAACACCAAAATGAGCACCTATCCTTTCCTGGGCGTGACGCTTGAGAAAAAGGGACGTCTGATCGACGGGATCAGCCTTCATACCGGTTCCTGGAATCCCGATGAATTGGGTGCGCCGGTAATCTCGATCAAAGAACCGGAAAAACTGAGGATCGAGAAGGCCAAAGACGGCCGCGATTCACGACTGGTGGTGCAATCCAAGGACGGCACCGAAGCCAGAATCGAATTGAACGGCGAGCGTGACGACGGGCAGTACTGGGGCTTTGTGGAAAAAGTGGCGTATTCGCTGTATGAGCGGCGCGGCTACACCCCCGGCAACGACCAGGGCGACTGGTACGAAGCCGAGCGCAAGGTAAGAGAAGTCGAAGAACAATTCGCGTGATTGTCGTTCGCTTACTCATATAAACCGCCGATGATAGTATGACTCATGCGGGTTGATGATTATCAGCCCGCAGTAGGGTTGTCTATACTTTTTTATTTCCCGAATAAACGGGATTATATTTTCTTTTTAATCATATCTGATAAATACCGGGCTTTCTCTTTCTCTATGATGCTTTAAAATTGTCTTTCCAACGAGAGGCGATTATACTACATATCCTCTAACGGCATGAGAACGGGAAGCACATGAAATCAGAACGGCAACAAGTGGCGGTCAGGGCCATATCGGCCATTGTCATGACTTTCGGTGCGATATCCGTGTTGCTGTTTTTCTACCAGTCGATAAACAATTTCTTCCGATTCGCGGAAATCGATTATTCGTCGTATATCAGGGCGTCGGAATGGTTTTTTGACGGCGGGAATCCCTACCGTGAGATGATGCGTCGGTTTATTTATCCGTTGTTTATCCTGATCGTCGTATATCCGCTGACTTTTTTGCAGAAGGGAAATCTGCTTTCGGGGATTTCGATCGGCCTCTGGTCGGCGGGATTATACGCGTCTTTTTTTGCCACTTTGGGGGCGGCCTGGAAATACCTGTACGGGTACGATTCGATTAAACAAGCACTGGCGAAAAACGTGTTCGGTGCGGCTTTAATGGTATTGATGCTCCATCCCTTTTTGCAGAGCGAATTTCTCAACGGTCAGGTCAATCTATTCGTACTCGGCGCTACTGCCGGATTTTTCTTTTTATTGATTCGCGGAAAGCCGTTCGGTGCGGCGGTAATGCTTGCGATTGCGACGTCGATAAAAATCTCGCCCGCCGTATGTTTGCTATATGTTCTTTTTTCCCGGCAGTACAGGACAGTCGGCTATTTTCTTGTGATGATCGTACTATTTACCATCGCTCTGCCGTATCTTGTTAATGCCGAAAGTCTCTCGTACTATGCGTATGTCGTCGACGAGGTTCTTCCAAAAGTGACCGGGTCGGATTTTTACTACGGATTCCGGCAGTTTTCGATTCTTTCGACGGTGAGTTTTCTGTTTCATATTCACTGGGATCCGCTGGTCAAGGTTGCGGTCCTTTGCGTGCTTGCCCTCGGTTTGGTTGTGCCGATTGTGCGCCTTGCGCCACGGCGTTATTCTGAAGCGTCGCCATTATACAAATTCGCGACGTTCGGCTCACTGGTGACGATTATTCCCCTGATATTCCCGATGTCCGAACCGCATCATCTGCTTTTACAGGCCATTCCGTTTCTGGCTATTTTGGCCTACTGGAAAAAAACACTCGACAGCGGTAGTGGCTTTTTCCGTGACCGGCTTGCTGTTTTATTTCTACTCAGTGTGATCGGGTATCATGTCGGGCATGGTTTGAAAGACACGCCGATTCATTTGATTTCGCTGATCGGCGTCTATGTCGGTATGCTGTGGATGTTAAATAAACTCAGGCGGACGGCTGTTGTGTGATGATGTTACTTATTGGTGGAAAGGCCGCCTGAAGCCGTATTTCCCGCGAGCCACCCGGTGCTGAATGCCGCCTGAAGGTTATAGCCGCCGGTGTCGGCATCGAGATCGAGCACTTCACCCGCAAAATACAATCCTTTAACCAATCGTGACTGCATCGTGCGCGGATCGACTTCTTTGGTATTGACACCTCCGGCGGTGATGATTGCCTCCTCGAATGGACGATATCCGCTGACCGTGAATCGGAAGTCTTTCAGCCATGCCACCAGTCGTTTGCGCTCGTCGGAGTTGATCTGGTTTCCCGTTTTGTCCGGATCGATTCCAACCAGTTCCTGACATACCGGAATCAGTTTGCGCGGCAGAAGGCCCTTGAGAATCGTGATGAATTTCTGTCGACCGTGTTCCTCGAAATCCCGAAGAAGACGCTGATTGAGTTTTTGAGTATCCAGCGCCGGCTTGAGATCGATTGACAGCACGACCGCCTTTTTGTCGATACAGGCGTCGACAATTCGACGGCTGAGTGAGAGAATGATCGGTCCGGACAGACCGAAATGAGTGAACAACATCTCCCCGAAACGCTGATCCCGTTTTTTGCCGTCGACCCACAACGTGACTTCGACATTGCGAAGACTGAGTCCCTGAAGGCGCGGCGCGATTTTGCCGGACGTCTCAATCGGCACCAGCGACGGTCGGATCGGAACAATCGTATGCCCGAGCGATTCGGCCAGTCGGTAGCCGTCACCGGTCGAACCGGTCGCGGGGTATGATGCCCCGCCGGTGGCGATGATGACCGCGTCGGCAGTCAGAGACTCTCGGTATATTTTCCCGGAAGCGTTTTCACTCCGGCAGGTGACACCGATAACGGTCTCGTTTTCGGTATTGATCGCGGTCACCGAGGTGTTGAGTATGATTTTGACACCGCAATGACGAACCCATCGATCGAGCGCCTCGACCACTTTGACCGCATCGTTGTCGGCCGGGAATATCCGCCCCCCGCGTTCGGATTCGGTGGCGACTTCGAGTTCATTGAAAAACGTGATCAAATCGGGAGCGAAAAAACGCGCGAACGCCTGCCGCAGGAATTTTCCCCCGGCGGAAAACCGTTCGAGGAATTCGGCCAACGGGGCATTGTTGGTGATATTGCACCGTCCCTTGCCGGTAATGCGCAGTTTTCGGCCCGGGCGGGATTTCTTTTCGAGAATAATGGTCTCGACCCCGTGCCGTGCCGCCTGCCCGGCGGCCATCAGGCCGGATGCGCCGCCGCCGATGACAATAACTCGTTTTTTGGTCATACCTGTCCGCTTATTAAAATTCTGCCTCAGTATACGGAATAAATCAACAGGGGGGAATATGATTTATCGTGACGGCATTGATAATGTGCGCAAAAATATCGTGAAACAAATCGGTAATGAAATACATATTAATTCATAGTGCTACTGCAACAATCATTATATATGTTACATGAATGTCTTGTCTATCATCTTGTGCGGACACCGGACACATAAAGGATAAACACACAAAACGCCGGGGAACATTCAATGTCAAAAGAATTCGCACGACGAGAGTTTATCAAAACTCTTTTAATGAGCCTTCCGGCCGTCGCTATCGACTGGTCGGTTTTTCCGATGGGGGCATTTGCGAAAGACGGTGACGATCAAGACTGGGATGCCGTCATAATCGGTTCCGGTCTGGGGGGATTGTCGGTCGCGGCCGCCTTTGCGCGTCAGGGTTTTCGGGCACTGGTGCTTGAAAAGCACCATAAACCGGGCGGCTATGCCACCTCGTTCAAACGCCCGGGCGGTTTTGAATTCGACGTGTCACTGCATTCGACTTCGGTGCCGGAACGCGACGGCGTGTATTACATACAGGGATTTCCGGAAATCACCGACGTCGAATTCGTCCCGCATCCCAGTACCGCGCGGTTGATTTTCCCGGATTATGATATCACCGTCCCGCAACGCGATCCGGAAGCGTTCATTCAGCATCTCAAATCACTGTTTCCCGATGAAGTCGCAGGCATCGACGGTATTTTCAAGGAGATGCGCGGGTTGTTGACCGATCTCGACAAATACCAAAAAAGCAAAAACATCGATTACGGCAAATTTCCCTTTGAGTTTCCCTACCTGTTTCGTGCTTACAGCCGAACCTGGGGGCAAATTGTCGATAACCATCTGAAAGATTCAAAACTCAAAGCCATCATAAGTGCACAATGGGGGTACTACGGCCTGCCGCCGTCGAAGCTGGCATCGATTTATTATATTTTGCCTTTTTACGGATATCTTCAAGAAGGCGGTTTTTATCCCAAAGGGCGATCCCAAACCATTTCGGATGCCTTTGTGCGGTATATCGAAGATCGGGGCGGGAAAGTTCTTTTGAAAACCGAAGTGACCGAGATTTTGACCAAAGACCATGCCGCGTACGGTGTCCGCACCGAAGACGGCAAGGAATATCACGGCCGGGCGATCGTTTCAAATGCCAGCCTGTATGACACGTTTCACAAGATGATCGACAACAGGGAACAACTGGCCGATTACCTTGCGAAATTCGATGAGTATGCGGTGTCGCTTTCGTCGTTCCAGGTCTGGCTCGGTTTGAAAAAGGATCTGGTGTCAAAACTCAATATCAAAGATGCCGAGATATTTTACGAAACCGGATATGACGCCGAAGCGGCATTCAAAGCGGCGGTCGAGGGACATATCGATGACGGTTCCGGCTATGGTCTGACCC
>CAZVNK010000002.1:13156-15852 GCA_964628115.1 uncultured Ignavibacteriaceae bacterium
TCGAGGGGTATTCTCCGAAAGGGAAAAACACGGTCAATATCATAACGCTGATGGGGTACGATCACTGGCAGACATACGAACGTGATTATTTTGCCGGTAATAAAACAGCGTATGATGCCGAGAAGAAACGCATCGCCGATGTTTTAATCGACCGGGTCGAAAATACTCTTATGCCGGGACTTCGCGATGCCATCGAAGTTATCGAAATCGGTACCCCGCTGACCAACGTGCGCTACACCGGTAATCATAGAGGGGCGATTTACGGTTGGGATCAAACCCTGAACAACGCCATGCCGAATCGTCTGCCGCAAACAACGCCGATCGACAATTTGTACTTATCAAGCGCCTGGACACAACCGGGCGGTGGTTACGGCGGAGTGATCAGCAGTGGTTTGCAATGTTTCGCGCAGATCATGAAAAGATGGGAGTAATGCCGGGGCTTTTCCGGAATACCGCGAAGGATACTGCGGAATTATAGGGTGATGGACGCGATGGTCCGATAGGATACGTCTACCACCCTTTTTTCTTCATGATATCGGACATCTTTTTTTCCAGATTTTCCTGGAAGCTGGCGATTCTCTTTTGCTGGGCCTCGTTGACCTTGCCGACCAGCGCGTCGATATCGGCGGGCTTTTCGAGAAAATCGCTTGCACCGAGTTTGACCGCTTCGATTCCCTTTTGCAGGGTGGCATGTCCGGTCAGAAGGATTATCTGCAAAGTCTGATCGATTTTCAGCATTTCCTGAAGCGTTTCGATTCCGTCCATACCCGGCATGGCCAAATCGAGAATGATGGCGTCGTACGCCGTTTCTTTAATTTTGGCAATACCGTCAGGGCCGCTTTCCGCCGTGTCTACCGCGAAACCCCGCGCCTGCAAACGCTCTGCGATGACGGCAGAGAATTCGGTTTCATCGTCAACGATTAACACTTTGGCGTTTGCCATAATCGGTTCTCCTCTATCCAAAAATATTGTCTGACCTGTTTTAGGTCCGCCCCGGGAAGGTATATGAAAAAACCGTCCGGTTCGAGTCGTTGGTTATTGCGATTTCGACATTCATTTCCGTGATGCACGCCCGTGCCGTTCCAATATCAAATTCCATCCGGTCGTTGGGAATCGTCGGGCCGCTGACCTGTATCTGCGGGTTTCCGTTTTCGATTCCGGCCGTCAACTCGACCAAACTGTCACGCTCCGCTACGGCAAAGACCTGTCCGATTGCCGCAAACAGCGCCTGTTGCAGGGCAAACGGACTGCCGATCACACGTATCGGTGTCTCCGCAAGTCGCACGTCGAGTGTGACCCGTTTCAACCCCGCGAGCCTTTGGCATAATTCGCCCAGGTTGGCCACGGCGTCGTTGATATCGAACTCCATCTGCGGCGAATCAGTCCCGTGGGCGAAGGTATTCAGTCGTTTAATAATGGTCAGGCCGCGCTGGGTTTGTTTTTGCAATGACAACACGATCGACTCCAGCCGGTCATTGGTGATCGGTCGTCCCCGTTCGGCTCCTGCCAATAAATCTTCCAGCAGTCCGGCGGTTTGATCGATGATCGAGATGACGTTGTTCAGTTCGTGCGAGACCGATGCCGAAATTCTTCCGAAGAAAGCCAGCCCGTCGGGCATAATCGGCGGTTCGGGGCGGGATGACGAGTCTGATATCATTTTGCCGCGACTGCTTCCTTCATTTTGGCGATAAGGGTTTCCAGATCGACCGGTTTCATCAGATAATCGTAGGCGCCTTCCGGTTTTTCATCCATCCCGTTGGCCATCGAGCCGTGCCCGGTAATCAGCAGGACCGGCAAATCGGGGTAGGTGGTGTTAATTCGCCTCAATATCTCCACGCCGTCCATGCCCGGCATTTTGAGATCAAGCACTACCACGTCGAACTCAGCCTCGCGCAGTTTATGCAGTGCTTCGTAACCGTCCAGCGCGAACGCAGCGGTAATGCCGCGATATCCGAGCCGTTCCACCAGAGTGGAAACCAGTTCCTCCTCATCGTCGATTAAAAGCGCTTTCAATCCAGCCATCATTTATTCTCCAAACTCAAGCTTTTTTAACGGCACTGAAATAATAAAGCGGGTTCCCTGTCCCTGAACACTGCTGACGTCGATCTTTCCGCCGAGTTTCTCGACGATATCGCGGGTGATGGACAACCCCAATCCGGTTCCGAATTCGCCCTTGGTGGAGAAAAAGGGTTCGAAAACATTTCTCAGGTTTTCCTCGGATATTCCCGCGCCGTTGTCGGTGATCGCGATGGTAACGGAATGGCCGCCGTGCGCCGCCATCGATACCGTGATAATGCCGCCGTCGTCGACCGCGGCGATGGCGTTATTGACAATATTCAACAGAACCTGTTGCAACTGCCCCCGGTCGCTTTCGATCAGGGGAAGATTATCCTCGATATCGTATTCCACCCTGATATTGCGATGCGCGATATCCGTATTCTGAAATCCGACCACTTCCTGCAATAACTCTTTCAGGTTGATCTGCTCCTTGTGGATTTCCATGCGTTTGGCGAATCCCAGCAGGCGATGCGTAACCTTACTGCATCGTTCCACCGATTTTAGTATCGAATCAACCAATCCAAGTGTTTTCTCACGCTGGGGGAAATCGCCCGCAAAACCGATCAAATCTTTCATCAAACCGGCCTTTTCGTTGATAATGGCCATGGGATTATTGATTTCATGCGCGACTCCCGCCG
>CAZVNK010000002.1:15862-16331 GCA_964628115.1 uncultured Ignavibacteriaceae bacterium
CCATTTTGTTCGTATACTCGATATTGTGAAACGCCCGCGCCCGTTTGAGATCGGCCTCCCGTAATTGCTTGGTCATGTTCGCCGCGCCATAGATAATGACGAACAACACCATCGCCGCACTGAGCATCAGAAACCAGAGAACATCCGAACGATGGCCGAGCCAGTGTAAAAAGGGATGATTGAGTTGCCGGATCACCACGAAGACGAACGGCGTTCCCTGAATGTACGCATACCCCATCGTGTATGGTTTGCCGTTTCGTTCCCCCTCCTCGAACACGACCCGGTTGCGGGTAACGGTCGGGACATTGATATCGACTTCGGTCAGCACCTTGCCGTAGAACGTCGATTCCGTCTGCAGGACTCCGTCCTTGGTGAGAATGAAAGCGTCGGTGTAGCGATCGAGATCGAGTGAATAGATCTGCTGGTTCAACATTTCCAAGTCGATGGTGGCGCGCAGAACGTAGAAGCT
>CAZVNK010000002.1:16341-25570 GCA_964628115.1 uncultured Ignavibacteriaceae bacterium
GGTTGCGTTGATACTTGATGGCAATGACCAAATGCGGGAAATTGCGATGTCCCATGAATCCGTCGCTGACGTATGTCCCCTGCAGATCAACCTGGTGAAACCACGATTGATCCTTGTATTCCCGATTTTTCAGATCGTACGGCCCCGTGTAGTACCGCTGAATCCCGTCGTCGTCGATCAAACCCATGTCGATAAATCCGCCGAACGAGTGTTTAAGATTTTGCAGGGTAACGGCCAGCGCGGAATCACTGCACAGGTCGGTGTACGAATTGTCCCGTATGACCATAGCCAGCGCCGATTGCCGTTCTTCGACGACGAATTCGATATTACGTTTGGTGTTCGACACTACCTGTGTGATCGAAAAGCGGCTTTCGTTCCGATAGGCGTCACGGTCCTGCAGGTAGTTGATGATCGTTAGGATGATCAGCGGCGCCAGCGCCACCAGCGAGGTTAGGATCACCACGTTTCTGCGCAGGCGGCGGTATCGGGGGAGTTTGGCCTCCGCCAGTTCCGGCGGCAGTTTCATGGCGTCTTCGGATGGTTGCGGACGTTTCATCATACAATCCCGTTATCGGTAGTTGTTTCGCATACGGCACCCTGCGGCGGTCGGCTATTCTTCCGCCTGCGGTGACTGCGGATCGCGGTTTCCCTTAAGCCGATTGGCCCGGGAATAAGCTTCGCGCATCACCTTCGCCAGATTGTCGATATTGACCGGCTTGTGCAGATAGGCGAACGCGCCCAGTTCCTCGGCCTGCCGTTGTTCGTTTTCCGAACCGTGGCCGGTCAGGATAATGACCTCGACCTCCGGATGATCCTTTTTTATGCGGCGCAGGACTTCGATTCCGTCGATTCCGGGCATCATCAGATCGAGCACCATCACGTCCGGAAGTTCCTCCTCGATCATGGTCAGGGCCTGTTCCCCGTCGTATGCGATTGACGATTCCAGGTCACGGGTTTGCAGGCGTTCGGAAAGCGTATGCACGAACTCTTTTTCATCGTCGACCAGAAGTATTTTAGGCGGGCCTTCGATATTCGACCAGGGATTAAGCGATGGAACATGAAATTTCGGTCCCTTGCGAATGGATACCTGTTCGACCCGTTCGATCTCTGAGGCGATTTCCCGTAATCGTTCCTCATGGTGTTTCATGCGCATGACGTATTCATTCAGCAGAAGAATGACATGGCCTTTCTCCGCATGCACGTCGATATTGAATCCCTCGCGCGTCAAGGCAAGGTTCACCTCGGCCGAGAGAACGAAATCCCGCGCGGCCTGAAGCGATCGCTCGGTGGTTTGAAGCGGCTCGCTGACGGTGTATTCGCAAATCGTGTCGATCGCGTCGTCGACCGAAATCTCATGCATGGGCAGTACCATATCATACAGGCTTTCGTCGTAGGCCGGTTTTTCGAAGAGGTACCCGGTACACACGAAATTGCGTTCATCGTTCTGATGAATTTTCCGATGGGCGTCCTTTTCGGCGAGTTGGTCGCTTTCGATCGCCTGCCGTATGCGATAATCATGATTGGCAATGATGCAGACCTTGAGAATATGCGCAATGGTGCGGGGAATGAGATGACCGTAACATCCGTGAAGCACGACGTTGTCGGCGAGAATCATTTCGGCCAGAACCGTGCCGAGGCAGGCCAGGTTTTTCTCCCGTTCGTGCGTAAGTCGATTAAAGAACGGATCGGGGCCTGTCATTGCTCGTTCCAGACGGTCCCGCCCCACACCGTACCGGCGGGCGGTTTCATCCAGAAGCGACTCGTCGATCGGCTCGTATGACAGTCGCCTCGATACTCCGGCGATTATTTCATGTGCATGACAATATGAGCCGCTGAAAAATGCGATAACAGCCACCGTGGCCTCCTCTTTTTCAGCTTGAGGTTCTCAATTCACATCCAGAATACAATCAGACCGACCAAGAAGCAAGTTTTTAATTCACCATCGGATATCCGGTTTCATCGCACCGGGCCGTGAAAAAAAACTTGCTCCTGTTGCATTCATACTATAGTTTGTTTGAAATTGCCGGTTTATCGGTCGATCCCGAACATCGCAAGACCATATTGGATGACATCGATTGGGTGGCATACTTCGGCTTTTATCCGGAAGGATGTAACGTATGGATGATATAACGGCCAAAGATATCCTGATACCGCTTGACAGTTATCCGCATGTTCCCCATTGGTTTTCTCTGCGTCAGGCGATTGTGGAAATGGAAAAGACCCAGTTGGATGTCGGTGGGCGCAAGTCGCTACCGCGTGTCGTGCTGGTCTTCGATGAGAAATACCGGTTGATGGGCATGGTACGGCGGCGGGATATTCTGCGGGGATTGGGACGCGACGCCATGCAGGAAACGATGGAACGAACCGGTGAGACCGATCCCGGTTTGCAACGGGATCTCCGATCGGACAAGTCCGATATGCAATCGGTCCTGGCCGATCTTCGCGCCCGATCCGACCGTCCGGTTCGCGACGTGATGACGCCGATTCGGGTGTCGTTGCCGAGTACCGCCGTGATTATGGACATTATCACGATCATGGTGATCAATGACATCAGCATTGTGCCGGTTCTGGAGAATGATGTCATTATCGGAGTGGTTCGTTCCGCGGACGGGTTGCATCGAATCGGAAATATGATAATATAACGGGGCGATCCAGGCGGCAATACGGATACAAAACATAAGTGACATATATGATACTCGCGCGCATTTTTCCCTTTTTAGGATGGTTTCACAAGTATACGACTGACAGCCTGCGTCGTGACCTGATCGGCGGTTTGACCGTGGCGCTGGTGCTGGTGCCGCAGTCGATGGCGTATGCGCAGTTGGCGGGACTGCCGGCCTATTATGGTCTGTATGCCTCTTTTTTGCCGCCGTTGATCGCGGCCCTGTTCGGTTCCAGCCGCCAGCTGGCGACCGGGCCGGTGGCGGTGGTGTCGCTGATGACGGCCACGGCGTTGGAACCGCTGGCAACTGCCGGCGGTGAGGCCTATATCGCGTATGCCATTCTGTTGGCGCTGTTGGTCGGCGTGTTCCAATTTTTACTGGGCGTATTGCGACTTGGTTTGGTTGTCAATTTCATGTCGCACCCGGTCGTCAACGGTTTTACCAACGCCGCCGCAATTATTATCGCGTCCTCCCAGCTTTCCAAGTTGTTCGGTGTTACCGTCGACAGCGCCGAGCATCATTACGAAACTATTTACGACGTTGTCCAGGCGGCCGTTTCCTACACGCATTGGCCGACCCTGGCGCTGGCGATACTGGCATTCGGCGTCATGATTGTATTGCGGCGAATTAATCCACGCATTCCCAACGTGCTGGTAGCCGTGCTGGTTACCACGATTATTTCATGGGCGATCGGTTTCGAACGCCTGCATACCACCGATCTGGACCATATCGCGTCCCCGGATGTGCGCAATGAAATCAATCAGTACGTCACGGCAATGGCGGCGATGAATGAAAATGTCGAACGACGCGTCGAAATCCGCGAGCAACACGATCACATCATCGCCTCGGGGCAGGAGCGGTCCGCCGCCGCCATCGAATTGGAACATGATTTGGCGCTGGTAAATATCGAGATCGAAAGCTACAAGAGCGCGGTTCGCGAACACCGCGCCCGTTTGCGGAGTTTTTTACTGGAGGCCCACAAGGCGGCCGACCGGGGACTGCTTTTTTATGAGTACGGCGACGGTTCGGAAAGCGCACCGTCGGAAAGTGACAACTGGCGGTTGAAGGTCGGCAATCAAAGCATCGATACCGGGAAACTGATTCTGACCGGCGGCGGAGCCGTGGTTGGTGTTATTCCGAGTGGTTTGCCCTCGATTGCCATGCCGCGTTTCGAGCTCTCGACCGCCCTGCACCTGTTTCCGATTGCCATGATCATATCGCTGTTGGGTTTTATGGAGGCCATCTCGATTGCCAAGGCCATCGCGGCCAAGACCGGTCATCGTCTCGACCCCAACCAGGAACTCATCGGGCAGGGACTGGCCAATATCGTCGGATCACTGGGACAGAGCTATGCCGTGTCCGGTTCGTTTTCGCGCTCGGCGGTGAACCTGCAGGCCGGAGCGGTTACCGGGTTGTCGAATGTGTTCAGCAGTATGATCGTGGTGATCACTTTGCTGTTTTTCACGCCGTTGTTGTACCATTTGCCGCAATCGGTACTGGCGGCGATTATCATGATGGCGGTGGTGGGGCTGGTCAATGTCAAGACTTTCGTCCACACCTGGCGCGCTCAGCGGTACGACGGTATTATCGGCCTGATCAGTTTCGTCTGCACGTTGGCTTTCGCGCCGCATCTCGACCGGGGCATTATCATCGGGATTATCCTGTCGCTGTTATTGTATCTGCTCCGCAACATGAAACCGGCCATCGCCATGCTGTCGCTTCATCCCGACGGGACATATCGCAATCGCGCCCGTTTCGATTTGGATCAGTGCAAACATATTGCGGTCGTACGTTATGCCGGCTCGCTGTTTTTTGCCAATGTCAGTTATCTTGAGGATCAGATTCTCGACACGGTGCGCAATATGCCCGAATTACGGCATATCCTGATCGTCGGTAACGGTATCAACGAACTCGATGCATCCGGTGAGGAAATGCTGGCGGCCCTGGTCAATCGCCTTCATGACCGAGGCCTGGGCGTGTCTATCAGTGGCTTGAACGATTCGGTGCTGGATGTCATGCGTCGTACCGGTCTGCTGGCGTTAATCGGTGAGGAGAACCTGTATCGCAACGCGACCCGGGCGATCGGCGCCATCTGGGAAAAAAACCATCTCGGGACCGATGAAGCCGCATGTCCGCTGAAGGTGGTTCCGTTCAAACGATTCGCGGTTGCGCCGACGGCACGGGTCAGCAAGGAAATCACCGCTCCCAAAGATTCCAAAGACAAAGACTCGGACTCCGATTCGAAATAATAAAACAACGGGATATTCCGTGTCCCCGTCCCTCCTGAGATCTATAATGGAAACGACGGTCTGGTGAATAGTTTCCGTTGCCCAAAGGACGGGGGAAGCTTTCGTCATGATCGTACTCACATGAAAATCCTGATGCGATCCATACAAAAAGGCCGAATTTTGACTTGCCGGAGTGATCGAAATAGACTACATTCTTTGTACTATAGCGTTGCCTGATGTTCAATTGAATTGACCCATACCATATTCACCAAATCGGAGTATCGGCAGTTAAGTCTCAATCTTTGTAAAAGTCGAATGATATCAATGACGAGAGTTACGTTATGTTTATGAATTATCTTAGAATCGCGCTAAGAAATATCAGGCGGAACAAAGTCTACTCGTTGATAAGCATTTTGGGATTGGCATTGGGAATCAGCAGTTTCTTTTTGATTCTTTTATTTATCAGATATGAGGCGAGTTACGACAATTTTCACGAAAAACGAGACCGCATGTATCGGGTTGTCGTGGAAACGAATTTCAGCGGTCAGGTAAACGTTTCACCTCGATCTTACGCACCTCTGGGCCCTGCATTACAGGCCGATTATCCTCAGGTGGAAAGCATGGTCAGGCTTCGACCGGTCAATGGAATTTTCAGATACCAGAACATACAATCCGAAGAGCAAAATTTGTTTTTCGCCGATTCATCCTTTTTTCATGTTTTTTCATTCTCATTGGAAGAAGGCAATCCGATGACCGCCTTGCGTGAGCCATATACCATGGTGATTTCCAGGCAACTGGCTCACAAATATTTCGGGGAGGCCGATCCATTCAACAAGACGATTCGTTTCAATAATGATTATGATATTCGGATTACCGGCATCCTTGACAACATCCCGGAAAATTCGCATCTGAACATTGACGGGCTGATATCGTTTGAGACTGCCGTATCGATGGGGATCAATCGTAATTTCGGTCATTCCGCCTATTATACATATATGCTTCTTGCGAATCAGTCCTCAGCCGAAGAAATAGAATCGGACTCTCCTGATTTTATCGCTCGTCATTTCGGCGAGCAGTACCGGGAAAATTTCCGACTATTTCTACAGCCCTTGTCACGAATACACCTTCATTCTTTCGACGACTATGGATTTCATTCGGCAGGTAATTACGGTGAATTATTGCAACTGCTTTTAATCGGTATTCTTATTATTATTGTCGCTTCGATAAATTATGCCAATCTGGCGATAGCGGCTTCGGCCCGGCGGGCGCATGAAGTGGGAGTTCGAAAAACCCTGGGGGCTTTCCGGCGGCAATTATTCGTCCAGTTCCTTGGAGAATCGTTTGCGCTGGCATTTCTGGCGTTAATGATTCCCATCATCCTGATGGAAACCATGCTTCACTATATGGAGAATATCGCAGGCAGGGGAATAGTCGTTGGCATGCATGACATCATTCCACTTGCGTTTTTAATACTGGGAATAACGATACTCATCGGCATAATTGCAGGCCTTTATCCTGCCTGTCTGTTCGCACGAATACCGGTTGTATCCGCACTCAAGGGGACATATCGCACTCATGCCGGCAAGTCTTTCATGCGCAAACTACTCATCAGCTTTCAATTCACGATATCTCTGATATTGATCGTGGGGACTATCGTAATCTATCATCAGATGAAATTCATGAAAAACGCCGATCTTGGTTTTGATGCCAATAATGTGGTTGTGATTCCATTTGGAAACAGTCGTCTTGGAAACAATTGGGAGGTTTTCGCGAATGAACTGCGAAACCATCAGTCGGTTTTGGGATGTGCGGCGTCATCGAGTTGCCCCGGTGGTTGGCTGACAGCCGATCCCTTTGTGCCGGAGGGTAGTGAGCCAAACGAACATAGAGTCGTAAATGTATTCAGGATTGACCATGATTTTCTGGATACGTACGGTATTTCCATAATTCAGGGACGCGCATTTTCACGAGAGCTGGGGACGGACTCCGATGCCGGCATTCTGGTTAACGAAAAAGCAGTTGAAGAATTCGGATGGCATTCGCCGATCGGGAAAAAAATAGAATGGACAGGGCGCGGCTCGCATACCTACACCGTTATCGGAGTCGTCAAGGACTTTCATTATCGTTCTTTTCGGGAACGCATAGAGCCTCTTTGCCTTCAATTGCTACCGGAATACGGCTGTCTTTCCGTGAAAATTCGTCCGGAAGACAAATCCGCTACATTGATGTTTCTGGAAAACATCTGGCATAAATTCGCTCCCGATTATCCCTTTGAGTATTTTTATGTCGATGACAATTTCGCCGGTCTGTACCGAGAGGAAGAGCGGAAAGTGTCGATTATCGGGACATTTTCATTTTTTGCCGTTTTCATTGCCTGTTTGGGTGTTTTTGGATTAACATCTTTCGAAATGGTCATGCGAACGAAAGAAATCGGAGTTCGTAAGGTGTTTGGAGCCGGCGCCATGAGGATATTTCTGATGCTGTCGGCCGATATGTGTAAACCGATTCTGACGGCAATAATAATTGGTTGTTCCGTGGCGTATTTTATTATGGAACACTGGCTGGAAAACTATGCGTACCGGATTGATCTGGGATGGCCAATCTTCGCTTTTGCCGGTCTCATGGTTCTTCTCCTGGCCATGTCAACGGTCAGTTATCAATCTGCCAAAGCCGCATGCGTGAATCCCTCGGAATCCCTGCGATCCCAATAGCATCCATCAGAAGGCGTCTGTACGGAATTAACACAATCTCATGGTGATATCTGGGCGCCGTTTTTATATAACTCCATTGCATGCGGGGCGATATAGTTGCCATTATCCAATCTAGTGCAGTGTTTTCGTATCCATCGTGCCAGGCTGTTGTAAAGCCTCTCCAGCTCTTTACTTTTTTCCTTGAGAATACTATTGCCCTGTTCGTCTTTGGTCCAGTATTTATGCTCATACCAGAGCCGACCGGAAACGAGAAGATTGGACTTTGAGTCAAAACGACTGCGATCGAATTCGATAACGGGACTATCGAGAGAATCAATTATAACAATACTGTTTTCCTTATCACTAAGAAAGCTAACATCATTAATGTTAGTTTGGTAACAAATATATGTTTGGGAGATCGTCAAGTCTTCGGCGGGATTGATATGAAACTCATTGTATGTTTCCACCTTCTCCCGTTTATAACGCCGTCTCAAGAAGACAATATCATTGTCGTATATTAACTTTAAGAAATCCTTTTCGTCATTACTATCAAAATAGAAGTTTATTTGTCTACCCATGTTACGACTTTTTCCTATTTATATATTTTGGGGAAATATTCAACAGGAACATTTCCATGTATTTTTATATCTCTGCTGGCTCTTCGCTCTCTTGCTATCTTTGTTTTGCCGTCCTTAAGTACATCACCCATCTGATATGTTTTGAGAGGCTTATCATCTCCATAAACCACTCACAATCTACTTCAGAAGTGTCTCACAAGGTATGGTATACCTACAGAGAGATTCATGAATGGCTATTAGCTAACATAACTCAAATTGAATCCTTATCTGTACAGGGATAACTAATTGTGCCGAAAAAAGGAAGACAAACACAGTCGTAATCCTAAATTCCCCGGTATTTTTACATCCTAATCCCAGCCGCCGGACTATACCGTTCATAGGCGTTCAGAATATCCTCGTCACCCATGTGAATATACCGCTCGGTCACCGCTAACGTGCTATGGCCGAGGTTACGTTGCAGAATAGCTAACGATCCGCCGGATCGGGCGAACTGAGTTGCGCCTGAATGCCGAGCTAAATGCGGGTGTAGTTTAATCCCGACCTTCTTCGCCGGATTACTGAAAATTCGGTGAGCTCGTCTGTAAGAAATCGGGTTACCGTCACGGTAACAAAACAAACGATCACCGGGTATGTCTTTTCGAAATCTCAACAAGTAAGTATGTAAGGCCTTAGCGACGATTGGACCGAACCCGACATTACGTTCTTTTCGACCCTTGCCGTAGACCTTAATCAATCCCGATGACAAGTCAATCTGATCGACCCGTATCGTCAGCAGTTCGTTCAACCGTAACATGGCATCATAAGTCAACAGGATCATGCACCGATCCCGGCAACCGTTGAACGTTTTCTTGTCGAGTTGTTCGAGAACCAGGCTGACATCATCGGGCGTCAGGACGTTCTTAATTAGCTTGGGCTGTTTCATTTTCTTGATGTCACTCATGGGATTAATTTTGATAAAACCTTCATCTTTCAAATGCCGGTAGAAAACTTTGTATACGGCGATCCGACCGTTAATAGTGGCAATCGAAACGTTATCGACCAGAGACGCGATGTATCTCTGTATGTCGAGT
>CAZVNK010000003.1:0-2876 GCA_964628115.1 uncultured Ignavibacteriaceae bacterium
CCCGAGTCAATTTCAATATAATCGTCGGGAACAACTGCAAGAAAAATGGTTTCTTATCCAGACGTAAAAGCTCATCGGTTATCTGGTCTTTGTCCAGAACCCGTTCGCCGACCGCCTGATCCCATCCGTAAATGACTCGCGTCTGTCCGAAAGTCAGACCCGATGAAACCGAAATGCCTTTTAGTATCGAGGTTTTCTTGGTCATGATCGTGTTTCGCTTAATTTCCCTTTTAACATACTACCCGGTTCGTACTCAAATCAACCATTTTATAAATCTTTCAAATCGCCGAATCCCGTTCGCACCAGATCGACCAGGGATTCCACCGCCTCTTCTTCATCGTCTCCTTCGGCGGAAATAAACAACTCCGATCCCATTTCGGCCGCCAGCATCATCACGCCCATGATCGATTTCCCGTTGACTTTCAAGTCGTCCTTCTCGATGTGAATTTCCGAGGAGAACCGCGAGGCATGGCTGACAAAGGCCGCGGCCGGCCGGGCGTGCATGCCGAGACGATTTATTACTTTTACCGATTTTCTCACCATACGATTGCACTCAATTCAAAATGTACCGTTTTCCGGATAGTTCCTTGATTATGCCTTTCAGTTCGAGCGCCAGCAGGATTTGCATCAAATCCGAAATCGCGGCGTCGGCCAGGCGGGTCAGTTTGTCAATATGTATCGGGCCTTCATCGAAAAACCGCAGGATTTTTCGTTCCCCGTCGGTCAATTCCTCGGTATGCTCCGCTTTGACCATTTTGGTTTTATGCACCAGGCGGGGCAATTGTTCGAAAATATCGTCAACCGAGGTCAACAGGGTAGCCCCCTGTTTAATCAGCATATTGGTTCCGGTGCTGTGGCGTGCGCGCGGCGAGCCGGGCACCGCGAACACCTCACGGTTTTGCGCCAGGGCATGCGATGCGGTCGATAACGCCCCGGATCGTTCGGCGGCTTCGATAACCACCACGCCTTCGGACAGCCCGGAGATAATGCGATTGCGGCGGGGGAAATTCGGCCCAAGCGGTTTGGTTTCCGGGAGGAATTCCGAGAAGATCGCGCCGCTCTGGATGATACGATTCGCCAAATCCCTGCCTTCGGGAGGATAGATAATATCGAGCGAGCAACCGAACACCGCGATCGTCCGCCCTCCGGCATCGAGCGTTCCACGATGCGCGGCGGTGTCGATACCGCGCGCCATACCGGAAACCACGGTCACTCCGCGTTCGGCCAGCGCCATGGACAACTGCCCGGCAAACAGGCGACCCTCTTCGGATGCCAGCCGCGAACCGACAATGGCAATCGCGTTCTTGTCCGTCTCGAGATATTCACCGAGATAGAACAGGCAGGGAGGTTTGTCGGGAAGTGTCGCCAAAGGCTGGGGATATCGGTCGTCATCGAAAGTGATGACTTTCCAGCCGAGTTTGATGATGGTTTTTACCACGTCGTCGGCGGCGCGTCGATTTTGCCCGTTGACGATGGTATTCGCCAGTGATTCTCCGATACCGGGGATATCGAGCAAATCCGCTTTGGACTTTGCCAGCACCGCACCTGCCGAACCGAACCGGTCGATCAGGGCGTACATGCGATTGGGGCCGATTCCCTCAATGGCATTCAGCGTAATCAGGTCAGTCAGTTTTTCGATCCGTTCGTTCGCGTTCAAGAGCATGTTCAATCCTGTTCAGCAGATCTTTGGCCCCCAGGCCGGTCAACGCCGAGAAAAGAATATAATCGGGATCGGCTTTTTGCGAAATCATTTTTCTTTCGTCCTCATCGAAGAGGTCGATTTTATTCAGCACCACCAGCGCCGGACGTTGCGCCAAAGTGCGGTCGTATTGCGTCAGTTCGTCTTTCAACGTCGCCAGGGCTTGATCGATCTCATCGGTGAAAGCGTCGATCAAATACACGATCAAACGCGTTCGCTGGATATGCCGTAGAAACTGCAATCCAAGCCCCTTGCCGTGGGAGGCGCCCTCGATGATACCCGGTATGTCCGCCATGACGAATGATTTGTGTTCGCGGATTTTCACGATACCGAGATTCGGAATCAGGGTCGTGAACGGATAATCGGCGATTTTCGGTCGCGCTTCCGACAGCACCGACAGCATGGTCGACTTGCCGGCATTGGGCAGTCCCACCAGACCGACGTCGGCCAGCAGTTTCAATTCCAGATTGATACGGACACGCTCGCCGGGACGACCGTCTTCCGCCTGACGAGGGGTTTGGTTGGTTGACGATTTGAAATGGTTATTCCCGCGTCCACCACGCCCGCCGCGCGCTACCACGATTTCTTTGCCGTCTTCGTCCAGATCGGCTATCACCTGTTCGGTTTCGGCGTTGATCAGAACCGTTCCGGTCGGGACGCGAACCGTTACCGATTCGCCGGATTTGCCGGCTTTGAGACTCCCCTCGCCGGGACGGCCCTTTTGAGCCTTGTAAAGACGTTGGTATTTGAAATCAAGCAGGGTGGTAAGATTACCGTCGGCGCGGAAAATCACGTCACCGCCGCGTCCGCCATCGCCGCCGTTGGGACCGCCCTTGGCGATATATTTCTCGCGGCGAAACGACACGCATCCGTGTCCGCCGTCGCCGGCCCTGATCTCGATTTCAGCAAAGTCGATAAACATGTATTGCCGCCTGTCTAATTCTACTTATCCAATCAATATATGAAAGAACCGGGGTTACAATCAAATAGAAAAGCCGGGGAGATGATCGACTATTTGACAAGATATTCGGCAAGACGTTGCTTGAATTCCGCGCGGTCGATATTCTTTTCCATGTAGCCCTTGTAGCAGATTGAAATTCCGCCCGTTTCCTCGGATACCACCACCGCGATGGCATCGGAGACTTCGGTGATGCCGATTGCGGCCTTGTGTCGCATC
>CAZVNK010000003.1:2887-4068 GCA_964628115.1 uncultured Ignavibacteriaceae bacterium
GATAATTTCTCCGGAAACGACCACCGCGCCGTCGTGCAGGGGAGTGTACGGCGTGAACAGAGTGGTGATAATTTCCGATGACACCTGCGCGTTGAGTTTTTTACCGGTCTCGATGTAGTTTTTCAGGCCGACCGTTCGCTCGATTATCAGCAGGCCGCCATAACGCAGTTCCGAAAGCCGAATCGTGGCGCGGGATATTTCCTCGACCGATTTGCGTTCCTCGACCTTGATGAAATACTGAAATATCCGGGTGTGGCCCATTCGAGCCAGTACCGCGCGCAGTTCCGGCTGAAAGACAATAACCAGAACGATAAATCCGACCGTGGCCAGGTTACTGAACAGCCATGACAAGCCCTCAAGCTGAAACCAGAAGGCGATAAAAGCGACGATAAAGATCAACACCAGCCCGGTGACCATCTGCGCGGCGCGGGTTCCTTTCATCAATGCCAGCAGTTGATAGATAATCAAAGCCACGATGATGATATCGATCAGGTCGATCAGGCGGAAGGAGAGGAAATCGATCTGGAACAACTGCATGATTTAGTTTATCCCCCTGATGGCCGCCGTTACCTTGATGGCTTCGACCGTGGCCGCGACGTCATGCACACGGACGATATGAGCGCCGTTGCATACCGCGATGATTGCCGATGCGATCGAGCCGCCGATACGCGCCATCGGATCGTGCCGGTCACGGGTAATCATGCTGATAAACGATTTGCGCGAAGCGCCGAGCAGAAGCGGGCAGTCGAACATGCGAAATTCCTCGAGCCGCCGTAAGATGTCCAGATTGTCCTCAAGCCGTTTCCCGAAGCCTATCCCGGGGTCGAGTATGATTTGGTTTTTATCGATACCGTAGTTGAGGCAGAAATGAATGCGTTCCGAGAAAAACTGCTTGATCTCGCTGAGGCAGTCATGATAATGCGGCGCTGACTGCATCGTTTTCGGTTGACCCAGCATGTGCATGAGTACCACCGGAGTTCTATGAGCGGCGGCCACCTCGACCATTTTTTTGTCGAAGCGTAAGGCCGAGATATCATTGATAATAGTCGCGCCGTGTTTGATCGCCTCCTCGGCCACGTCCGATTTGGTCGTGTCGATCGATATCGGGATGGGGGAGAGTTCCCGGATCGCACGTATCACCGGGACAACCCGCTTGGCCTCTTCGTCGAGAGGCACCGATT
>CAZVNK010000003.1:4078-12124 GCA_964628115.1 uncultured Ignavibacteriaceae bacterium
ATACTCTTTTTGAATATCGGCGCCGTCTTCGATCAATTGCCGGGCGTGCGTGATAGCGTCGTCCGGCGCATAAAACATCCCGCCGTCCGAGAACGAATCGGGCGTGACATTGACGATACCCATCACCAGCGGACGTTCGAATTTCAGCATCTGTCCGCTCGGCAATGTCATGGCGCAGGGATTTTGGATGACGTTCATCATGTTAATTTATCCTGAATGCAATATCTCTGTTATGAATATAGAAAAGCGACCGGGAGTCGGCAAGATAATACTGAAAATGACGGACGGAATCGGGACGATTATTGCTTGATGAGTGCCATCGCTTCCGCGCGGGTGGCTTCCTCGCGCAAATTGCCGCGTACCGCCGAGGTGATCGTGCGCGATCCCGTTTTTTTGACACCGGTCATGGTCATGCACAAATGTTCGGCCTCGATAATCACCAGCACACCCTTGGCTTTGACAATGGTGTAAATGCTGTCGGCGATTTGCGAGGTCAACTCCTCCTGAACGGTGGGGCGTTTGGAGAAGACCTCGACGATTTCAACCAGATTGGAAAAGCCGGTTATTTTGTTTCGTTGCGGAATATAGGCGATATGCACCTTGCCGAAAAACGGAACCAGGTGATGTTCACACATGGAATAGAATGAAATATCGCGGACGATGATCAACTCATCCTTGTTCGGCTTGGTGTAGAGACGAAGCGTTTTTTCCGGTTTGGATTTGATGCCCGAAAAAACGTCCTTGTAGAATTCGTACAATCGTTCGGGAGTGCGTTTCAGCCCCTCACGTTCCGGGTCCTCGCCGATTCCCTCGAGAATCAGCCGCGCGCCTTTGAGGATTTTGTCTTTATCCATCGACTTCCGGGGCCGGTTCCGGGGTTTCCACGCCGTCCGAGCCGCCCCGCCCGATCAATTCGTCGATTTCGTGTCCGTCGAGAACTTCCTTCTCAAGCAAACGTTCCGCGACTTTGTCAAGGGAGTCGCGATGTTCGGTGAGAATCGTATACGCCCGTCTTTCGGCCTTTTCAACGATGTGGCGCACTTCTTCATCGATCACCTGCGCGGTCTGTTCCGAGTAATCGCGGTGTGCGACAAGTTCCTTGCCTAAAAACAGTTGATCCTCATGCTTGCCGAATGTCGTCGGTCCCAGTTTTGCCGACATACCCCATTTGCAGACCATGTTTTTGGCGATGGCGGTGGCGCGCCGTAAATCGTCGCTGGCGCCGGTGGATATATCGCCGAACACCACCTGTTCGGCCACTCGGCCGCCCATCGCATACACCAGACGCATTTCAATCCGTGTCTTGGAATGAGTGTGCCGCTCATCGACCGGAAGATAATGCGTAACCCCGAGCGCCAATCCGCGCGGGATAATCGTAACTTTGTGCACCGGGTCGGCATCGGGCAGATACTTGGCAACCAACGCGTGTCCGGCTTCATGATAGGCGATCATACGCTTTTCATCCTCGGGTATCACCATGGATCTGCGCTCCGCGCCCATCATGACCTTGTCCTTGGCCTCTTCGAAATCATCCATCGTGACCGTGTCATGGTCTTTCCGCGCCGCCAGCAGGGCCGCTTCATTGACCATGTTCGCCAAGTCAGCGCCCGAAAGCCCCGGTGTGCCGCGCGCGAGGATGTCGAGTTTCACGTTGGGATCGAGTTTGATCTTTTTGGTATGGACCGAGAGTATTCCCTCGCGTCCTTTGACATCGGGGGAATCGACCACGATTTGCCGGTCGAAACGACCCGGACGCAACAGCGCCGGATCGAGAATGTCCGGGCGGTTGGTGGCCGCCACTAAAATAACGCCGTCATTGGATTCGAAACCGTCCATCTCAACCAGCAGTTGGTTAAGCGTCTGTTCGCGTTCATCGTGCCCGCCGCCGAGACCGGCGCCGCGATGACGACCGACCGCGTCGATTTCATCGATGAAAATAATACACGGCGCGTTTTTCTTGCCCTGTTCGAAAAGGTCGCGGACACGGCTGGCGCCGACACCGACGAACATCTCAACGAAATCTGATCCGGACATCGAGAAAAACGGCACGCCGGCTTCACCGGCAACGGCGCGCGCGAGCAGGGTTTTGCCCGATCCCGGGGGGCCAAGTAATAACGCACCCTTCGGGATTTTACCCCCCAGCCTGGAAAATTTGCTGGGATCTTTGAGAAATTCGACTATTTCGCTTAATTCTTCCTTGGCTTCGGTGACTCCGGCCACGTCGTTGAACGTTACTTTCGGGCGTTCATCGGTCATAAGTCGCGCCCGGCTTTTGCCGAATGAGAAAATACCCTTGGTGCCGCCGCCGCCCTGCATTTGACGCAGGAAAAACAGCCAAATGAATATCAGTAAAAACCACGGTGCGATGGAGATCAATATCGATATATAATTCGGCCCTTCGGTTCTGGAGGAAATCGTCACATCGGCCTTTTCCAGCCGCCCGATGAGGGTAAAGCGGTTGTCGTCGAATGGAATGCGGGCTTTGAATTTGGTATAACGACCAGAGGTCGTGCCGGACACCAGATTGGTTTCCTGTTTGAGAACGCCGTCGATGTCCCGGTCGATAAAGGTTACCTCCGAAACATTGCCGTTTTCAAGCTGGTTGATAAATTCCGAGTACGAAATCTCGGCGACGTCGTTACTGGATGAGGAATAGATACTATACGCGAATATGAACACCATAATGATAACAAGCCAGAAACCGAGAGTGCGTATCGGTCCTTTCCAGCTGAACGGTTCTTTTCCGTCCGGGCTTTTCTGACTGCCTCGGTTATCGCGTCCCGGCTGGTTATCGGCGAATTTGTCGTCGTTGGATTTCGAATTCATCTATCATATACTCCCACATTAATATACTATATAATCGACCAAAAGTGACCGTAAACTGCGCCTTTTTTTCTATTCGGTCACTTTGCCGATGAAGGGAAGGTTGCGATAGTCCTGATCGACGTCGAGACCGTAGCCGATAACGAAATCCTCACCGGCATCGAAACCGACGTATTTTATCTGCGCGTCAACCTTCCGGCACTTCGGCTTGTCAAGTAATGTAACAACTTCTATGGATGCGGGTTTCTCAAGTTCCAGCTTTTTCGTGATGGATGCGATGGTTTTTCCGGAATCGACAACCCCGTCGACCAGCAGAAGATGCCGCCCGGCCAGTCTTTTATTGGGATTCCGACCCATATCGACCCGTTCCGAAGCGGTTTGACCGTTGTTATAGCTTGACGCCGATATGAATTCAAGCTCGACCGGGATGGTGATCGTGCGGATCAGATCCGCAATGAAAATAACACATCCCTTGAGCACGCCGATGAGAATGGGCTTTTTGTCCCCGTAATCCGCTGAAATCTGTCGCCCCAGTTCGGTTATTCTCCGAGAGATTTTATCCTGAGGAAACAGCAGTTCAAATTTGTGACTTTCCATGTCTGCGTCTTTCACTGAGTTCTATTTCCAATACGTTTGTGGTTTGTTTGTCGATTTTAACGCGTTCGGCGATTTGAAATCCGGCCAGCCAGATCGTGCCTCTGCGATCGGTTAACACCGGGATTTCATCCCGTATCGATCGCGGCACTTTGACATCGGTCAGAAAATCACCGAGTTTCTTGGCTCCGCGCATCCCCAGCGGGCGAAATGTGTCGCCCGGACGGATACCCCGTATGGACAGTGGGGGGATAATCTTGTCGGCGTCGATGTGAATCCGACGACCCTGTTTTTGTCGTGTCGTAAGCGCCATACTCCCCGATATGTTTCGGCATTTCATGCGACTGCGGATTTCCGGAAGGTCGACCGCCCGGTCACAGGACAGGGGATGGGTGTTCCATTTCACCGCGCCGCGCGAAAAATACATACTGCCTCGATCGGCGACAATCCGTATCGCATTCGGAAGGCTGACCGCCTTTTTTCGACCGACGATGATATCATCGATACGCCCGATCTGCTCAAACGATCCCGCGCCGGTTTGTTCATCCAGCCTCTCCAGGCACGTTTTTATCAGCCGCCGTCTCAGCCATAGATCATAAGCGCCGATTCTCGCCAAATCAACAATAATCTTCCCACCGGGAGTGAAACGAGCGATCTTTTTGAGCTCTTTGTGCGTCAGGCGGTCGAGATAGTCGTTTTCGTCGGCAACGATCTTTGCAAAATGAATAATGGCGTTGCGGTATTTTCCATCAAAATGTTTCTCGATTACCGGAATGATTTTATTGCGAATATAATTCCGCGAGAAATGCGACTGCAGGTTGGATTCATCCAGCACCGGATTGAGTTTGTGGCGTTTGCAGTAAGATTCGATTTCGGAACGCGGAATATTGTACAACGGACGGATAACATTGCCGGCAATCGGCTTGATCGGCATGATTCCGTTCGGGCCGGTTCCTCGAAAAAGCCGAAACAGAATAGTCTCGATCTGATCGTCAAGATGATGCCCCAACGCAATCACGTCGCAGTTTTCCCGTTTGGCGATTTCGTTTAATGCCTTGATTCTGAAATTCCGCCCGGCCTGTTCGAGTGAGAGCTTCTCGGTTTTGGCGTACGCGGGAATATCGGCCTCGACCACGGTGAGAGGGAGATTCAGTTTTTTGCAGACATCGGCACAATACGCGATCTCGTCTTTTGCCGCTTTTGGCCTGATGCCGTGATTGATATAACAGACTGCGATTGCGAAACCCAAATCATGTGAATAATCATGTAATATATGCAACAACGCAGACGAATCCGGGCCGCCGGAAAAGCCGACCAGAACAGCATTGCCCGGCGCAATCATCTCGAATTGCCGAATATTTTGCCTGACCGTTGTTACAATGGCATCCATAGTACGGCAGTATACGTGTTGGCGCGCGACTGTCCAGTTTTTTTTGGAAATATATCTTTAAGAAAACGGCTGGTGGTATAAATGGAGGTTTTCTTGACAAAGACGGTGGTAACGTTATATTATTGTAAAATAATTCAAGTTTATTTTCATGATTCATAAAGGAATCGATACCATGCGATATCTGGTATCAGTGTTAATCTTCTTATTTATTATTGTCATTATCGGTTGTGGATCAAATCATGAAATTGTATCGTCCGGTGATCCCTTTGAGGGAGTTTGGTTGGATGAATATGCGATAACGTATGTCCAATTGGCCATTCATCCAATGAGGGAAGATACTCTTGTTCGTAAAAATCTGGTTTCCGAAGTGACATTGGGTGGGAATGAATTCCGGGTTGATATCTTTGATACCACTCATAATCTGGAAAGATCATCGCAGGGCCGGTATCGTATCATGGCCGATACGGTGTTTTTTGATATTATGAACGACTCGTTAGTGCTGTCGACCAGATCGCTTTTATTCCAATTCATGACGGAAGATTCTCTATCCTCAGGGTACTGACGGCTTCTTCATGACCGAAATAATCGGTTTTGTTTGGGAGCCGCCATATTGGCCGACATTCGGTGAACAAACTGATCACATCTTCGTCCGCTTATCCAAATAATCGCACATTCTGTTTGACTCAAACCGGGGGGGCGTCTATATTCCTTCTTTCACTGAGTGGAGGAAGATATGGAACAGCCGCAGGTCACCCCGCAAATGGTCAAAGACCACGGGTTAAACGAAGAAGAACATAGCGAAATCGTAAAAATATTGGGGCGTGAGCCGAATTACACCGAACTGGGTATTTTCTCGGTAATGTGGTCGGAGCACTGCTCGTACAAGAACTCTATTGCTCTTTTAAAAACCCTTCCGCGCGAAGGCGACGCCCTGCTGTCCAAGGCCGGCGAGGAAAACGCCGGTGCGGTGGATATCGGCGACGGACTCGCGGTGGTGTTCAAGATCGAGTCGCACAACCATCCATCGGCGGTGGAACCGTATCAGGGCGCGGCGACCGGAGTCGGCGGCATTCTGCGTGATATTTTCACCATGGGCGCGCGGCCGATTGCCTCGCTGGATTCGCTTCGCTTCGGTTCACCCGAAAATCCCCGGGTGCGTTACCTGGTCGATGGGGTCGTGCGCGGAATCGGCGACTACGGCAACTCGTTCGGCGTCCCGACCGTGGCGGGGGAGACGTATTTCGACGATGCCTATACCGGTAATCCGCTGATCAATGCGATGGCGGTGGGACTGGTCAAGACCGATGGGCTGGTGTCCGGAACGATTTCCGGAATCGGCAATCCGATTATGATTGTCGGTTCCAAAACCGGCCGAGACGGCATCCACGGCGCGACGTTTGCCTCTGAAGAACTCACCGAAAAATCCCAGGAGCGACGTCCCTCGGTGCAAATCGGCGATCCGTTCACGGAAAAACTGTTACTCGAAGCCACGCTGGAAATTATCAGCGAGGATTTGGTCATCGGCGTGCAGGATATGGGCGCCGCCGGAATCACCTGCTCCTGCGCGGAGATGTCGTTCCGGGGCAATGCCGGCGTGACCATTGATATCGACAAGGTCCCCGTGCGCGAAGAGCACATGACACCGTATGAAATTCTGCTTTCGGAATCACAGGAACGGATGCTGGTATGCGTGAAAAAGGGACGCGAAGAGGACGTTCGACGCATTTTCGACAAGTGGGAACTCGATTCGACGATTATCGGCGAGTCCAACGACAGCGGCATTTTCAAAGTCCTTCTGAACGGTGAAACCGTTTCGGAGATTCCATCGGATGTGCTATCGCTGGGGGGAGGTACACCGGTCTATCATCGTGAGACTAAAAAGCCGGCCTATATAGAAGAATTATCGAAAATCAATCTCGATGATTACCCGACCGATCGGGATTTCAGCAAAGACCTGCTGACCATGCTGTCTGCTCCGAATATTTGCGACAAGGGGTGGGTGTTCAATCAGTACGATTCCATGGTGCGGACCAATACCTCGGTCGGGCCGGGTTCCGACGCGGCGGTTCTGCGGGTGCGCAAAACCAACCGCGCGCTGGCGCTGGTGACCGATTGCAACGGACGATATTGCTATCTCAATCCCCGCGCGGGGGCGATTCAGGCGGTGGCCGAATCGGCCCGAAATATCGCCTGTTCCGGCGGGCGCGGCGTGGCCATCACCAACTGCCTCAATTTCGGTAATCCGTACAAGCCGGAAATTTATTACGGTTTCTCCGAAGCGGTGGCCGGAATGAGCGAAGCCTGCCGGCATTTCAATACCCCGGTGACGGGCGGCAATGTCAGCTTCTATAATGAGGACCCCGAACGGGCGGTGTTCCCGACCCCGACCATCGGCATGCTGGGAATTATCGACCATATCGACCATATCACCACTCAGGGATTCAAAAACGAGGGTGATTTCATATACCTGCTCGGCGAAACCGATGAGGAATTGGGCGCGTCGGAATACCTGCACACGATGTTCGGCAAGAATATCGGCCCTCTGCCGAAGTTGGATTTGCATTTTGAAAAGCTGGTGCAGGATACGCTTCTCGATGCGATCAAGGCCGGGATGATCAAATCCGCGCATGACTGCTCCGACGGCGGTCTGGCGGTCGCGCTGGCGGAATGCTGTCTGTCGGATCGCGAGAATCTGCTTGGCGCTCAAATACATCTCGATGATGACATTCGTCCCGACTGCCTGCTGTTCGGCGAAACACAGTCGCGGATTATTGTCACGACCGATTCAGCACATGCGGAAAAACTGGTCGATCTGTGCACCGCAAACGGTGTTCCGATTGCCGCAATCGGAAAAGTCGGCGGTGACCGTCTGCTTATCAATGATTTGATCGACGTGGCGTTGGCTGATGCGTCGCGGGCGTATTATGACAGCCTGCGTGATCTGCTGGAACGAGTCAGACATTAGTCCGTTTCGGCAATCGTCCCGGACAATTCCGGTTATATATAATCCGCTCGCATTTTGCGCTTTACAGATTTTCGCTAATCCGTATCTTATAGTAGGTGCTTCACAGACAGAGCGGTTGGCCGTTACTCATAGCTTCGCATCTCACGCTACTGCCTATTTTACATTTTTATTACGCTGAGGGATGCTATATGAAGGACTTAATAATACTATCCGGGCTGATCATCCTGTGTTTTTTCTCAATAATACCGGCCGTTGCGCAGAATTATTATTTCGA
>CAZVNK010000003.1:12214-14389 GCA_964628115.1 uncultured Ignavibacteriaceae bacterium
CTTGGCGGTGGCCAATCATTACTCCACCGCCGTCTCGATTTTTATCAATGACGGGAAAGGAGTCTATGCACCATCGGTGTTTTATGAAGTAGGCTCCAATCCTTACTCTATTTATGCGGTGGATCTTGACGGTGACGATTATGCTGATCTGATCACCGGCAATTTCGGCGTCGACAGTATCGGAATTATCTATAATAACGGCAATGGCACCTTTTCCGCGCCTTATCATTATCCGGCCGATACCGCTGTGTCGGCGGTATTCGCGATTGACCTGAACGGCGACGGCCTTCATGATCTGGTGGCGGCAACCGCTCCGAAAAGCGGGCTGTTCATTTATTTCAATCAGGATGAGCGAACATTCGGCAATAAAACCCGCTATGATGTCGGTCATTTTCCCATCTCGCTGTTTGGCGCCGATTTCGACGGCGACAACGACAATGACCTGGCGATCGCCAATGAGTTTTCTGATGATGTTTCGATTCTGCTGAATAATGGCGATGGGACATTTGCATCCGCCGTGAACTATATCACCGGAGACAGCGCCCGGGCGGTGACGGGAGGTGATTTCGATGCCGATGGTGACATTGATCTGGCGGTGGTTAATGCCAGTCTGGACAATGTGGTTATCCTGCGCAACGGCGGGACTGCCGACTTCGTCCTTGATGGAACCATAACCGTCGGCGACTGGCCGGTGGCGATTTACGCCGTCGACATGGATAGTGACCATGACAGCGATCTGGTGGTTGCCAATTACGGCAGTAATGATTTTTCAGTCCTGTTCAATGCGGGCGACGGAACCTTCTCAACCAAAAATCCGTTTGGAACGGGCACGTCGCCGACTTTCATATATGCCGGTGATGTCGATGATGACGGTTTGGTCGACGTTGTCACGGCCAACTTCTGGCACTTCAATATCTCCGTCTTGATAAACCAGGGCGGTTGCGAATTCCCAAATAATATTAATCATGATGTCGGCAGTAAATCCCACTCGGTTTGTGTTGCCGACTTTGACAATGACTTGGATTATGATCTTGCCGTGGCCAATGCCGGAGTGGATGATCAGTCGCCGGACAGCATTGCGATTTTGATCAATAACGGCGCGGGCGGATTTGCACCGAGTGTGTTTTATCATACCGGAAACGGGCCGTGGGCGATATGCAGTGCCGATTTTGACAGTGACGGGGACGATGATCTGGCAACGGCCAATTACAATTCATCAACCGTTTCGGTCCTGAAAAACGACGGAAACGCGGCGTTTTCCGAAGTCATTCATTATGAGGCCGGACGTCAGCCCTATGATATCGTAGCGGTTGATCTTGATAACGATTCTGATTATGATCTGGCCGTTTCCTGTGAATATGCCGCTTTTATCAATGACGGAACCTGCTTGGTCCATGAGTATGTCCTGTATTCAACGGGCATTTATCCGAAAGGGCTGTGTACCGGAGATTTCGACAGGGATGGAGATGCCGATCTAGCGGTGGTCAATGCGGGCACTGATGATTTCTCGCTTTTGTTTAATCATGGCGACGGGACTTTTGCCCCATCCATTTCTCATCCGGTCGGCGATATTCCATTCTGGATCGCGACAAGTGATCTTGACGGCGATGACGATCTCGATCTGGCAATCGGCAGTCAGATGTCATCGGATGTTACTCTTTTTCTCAACAATGGAGTAGGTGATTTTGGTATGGACAAGGTCTATCCCGTCGGCTGGGTGCGAAATCTGACGACCGCCGATTTGGATCGTGACAGTGATGATGATTTGATTGTGACTATTCACGGCAGTGTTACGGTTTTGGAAAACGAGGGAGATGCTTCTTTTGGACCGGCGGTTAATTATGGCGTCGGTAGTTGGCCGAACTGCTCGGCACCGACCGATCTCGACAATGACGGCGATTTGGATATCGCTACTACAAACGGCAGCTCCGACAATGTCACGATTTTGTTCAATCAGGTTGACTGTGGGTTTATCTGTGGTGATGTCAATCGCGATTCGGTCGTAAACCTGCTCGATGTATTGGTTTTGATCGGCTATATATACGCAATACCGCCTGGTCCGCCGCCCGATCCACTGATTTCCGGCGATGTCAACTGCGGCGATGGCAATATCAACCTGCTGGATGTTCTTTATGTGATCGATTTTATTTATGGCGATCCGCCCGGGCCGGTCCC
>CAZVNK010000003.1:14399-18742 GCA_964628115.1 uncultured Ignavibacteriaceae bacterium
GCGGATGACGCGCGGCGATCTTTTCCCAATGACTCATGCAATACACGCCAAGGACTCTGTTACATCTTTCGTTTACTTTTTGCCGTCAAATTTGTATACTCCGCCGATGGCGATTTATTTTTTTTCCGACGTGCATCTCGGAGCGGCCGATCAGCACAGCGAGGAAACCAAACTCGCGATGCTGACCCGCCTGATCGAGCGAATCGAATATGACGGCGAGAAGGTCTATATCCTGGGTGACCTGTTCGATTTCTGGTTCGAGTACAAACATGCCGTGCCGAAAGAACATCTCAAAATCGTATTCAAGCTGGCCGCGCTGGTCGAACGCGGAATACGAATTCACTACATCACCGGCAATCATGATTTCTGGCTGGGAGAATTCCTGAGCCGCGAGGCGGGGATTACCGTTCATCGCGATTATCTGGAAATAACCGAACAAAAGAAAAGGCTTTTTTTGATTCACGGCGACGGGCTCTCGCCCTCGGACTGGAAATATCGCGTCCTTCGCCGCATTCTTCGCAATCGTTTCAATATCTGGTTGTATCAGCGCATCCCTCCCGATTGGGCGATTCCGCTGGCGAAATACGTCTCCAGCACGTCGCGCCATCATACTATGGAACGGGACAAGGCCTTTCTGGATGATTACGAAATGTATGCCGCCGGAAAAATCTCCGAAGGGTACGATGCCGTGATGATCGGCCATACGCATCACCCGGTATTTCATGAACTCGAGGGCGGCGTGTATATCAATACGGGAGATTTCATTCGGCATTTCAGCTATGTCCGGCTCAATGACGGACAACTGACGCTGGAATTTATGGAAGACGAGAAGTAGCATGAAAATCATACGCTCGATAAAACAGATGCAAAAACTGGCGCGGGCGACCGTGGCGCAAAACATGACCATCGGTCTGGTGCCCACCATGGGTTTTTTGCATGAGGGACACCTGTCGCTGATTCGCCACGCCCGCAAACATACCGACCTCGTGGTCACGTCGATCTTTGTCAATCCGATGCAGTTCGGACCGAAAGAGGATTTCAAGGCGTATCCACGCAATGAAAAGAAAGATATTCGCGATATCGGATCGGCAGGGGGAGATATCGTTTTTGTCCCGAAGGCGGACGAGATGTACCCCGACGACTTTCAGACTCACGTGGCGGTCGAAAAGATCACCGCCAAATTGGAGGGGGGATCCCGCCCGACTCATTTTGCCGGCGTGACGACGGTGGTGGCGAAACTGGTCAATATTGTTCGTCCCGACGTGGCCGTGTTCGGGATGAAAGACTATCAGCAGGCAATGGTCATACGCCGTTTGATCCGCGATCTTAATTATCCGATCAAACTCATTATCGCGCCGACCGTCCGCGAAAAAGACGGACTGGCGATGTCATCGCGTAACAGCTATTTCACGCCCAGGCAACGCCCGAAAGCGATCTGTCTGTATACCGCGCTTAAACAGGCCCACACTATGGTTCGACGCGAAGGTCTCGACAAACCCACTGTCCTGAAACGCAAGATGACGCAGACTATTTTGTCAATATGTCCCTCCGCGCACATCGACTATATCGAGTTTACCGATTTCGATTCATTACAGCCGGTCAAGCGGATTACTCAAAACACTATCTGTTCATTGGCGGTGCGAGTGCATGGTGTCAGACTGATCGACAACATGAAAATGCGTTGAGAAATCGTCGTTCGTTTTATATTCAAGTAAAAGCAGTTGACAGAACTCCTATTTTGGCTATTTTACGGCGTGAAAAATAACAGTCCCAGGATCAGTATTAAATCTTTATTCCTCACAAGTGGCCTTTGCCTGTGCTTTTCGCGTTTTTCATTTGCTCAATCCCCCGACAGCCTGAATCAACATCAGCCGATATTGACGCTGATCGGTGATGATACGCTCGATATCGACGAGGGCGATACGCTGATTATCGCCGTGTCGTCAATCGACCTCGATGGCACGGTTCCCGTGTTAATTGCCGAACATTCGATGGACAGTGTGGTTTTTGTCGACAGCCTGAACGGTCAGGGTAGCCTGATCTTTACGCCGGGATTCGAACAGGAAGGCGAATATGAAATCCTGTTAATCGCATCCGACGGGGTCACTGCCGACAGCGCGACCGTTGCGATCACGGTCAATGACATTACCGTATTCCGCACCAATCGGCTTTCGGTATTGTTTTTTATGCTGATTTTCTCCGGCGCGGTTTTGCTGTATACGCATTGGGCCAGGCAGGGGAAGAAGCTGTTCGTGAGGCGCATTCCGGGGATCGATGCGGTGGAGGAAGCGGTCGGCCGCGCCACCGAAATGGGCAAACCGGTGCTTTTCATACCGGGCATTTCCGATATCGACGATATCGAGACCATCGCCGGACTGGCGATTCTCGGACGAGTGGCGAAGATTACCGCCCAGTACGAAACGCCGTTGTACGTTCCGGTTCGTTATCCGATGATTCTTGCCGCCGGGCAGGAAGTGGTCGAGCAGTCCTATCTCGAAGTCGGGCGTCACGATGCGTATGATAAAGACACGGTCCGTTATGTTGCCGGCGAGCAATTCGCGTTCACGGCGACGGTCAACGGCATGATGATGCGCGACAAGCCCGCCGCCAATATATATATGGGGGCGTTTTTCGCCGAATCTCTCCTGCTGGCCGAAACCGGAAACGCCGCCGGATCGATTCAGATCGCCGGAACGGCCCGACCGGAACAGTTGCCGTTTTTTATCGCGGCTTGCGACTATACCCTGATGGGTGAAGAATTATACGCCGCCTCAAGTTATCTCAGCCATGAACCTCTGTTGTTGGGCGGTCTGAAGGGGCAGGATTTTGGCAAAGTAATACTGGTAGCCGTCATTATCCTCGGCGTCGTTTTGATGTCGTTCGGTGCCGGCGACTGGCTTAAAGATTTATTCGTGGTGCCGTAACAATGAGAACAACCGTCCCGGTCATAGTGGCCTTTTTATCCGGATTCGTAATGGTGGTCTCGTTTTTCTTCAATCCGGACCGGACCTTTATCGGTCGCGCCCAAGATGTGGTCCTGCAATGGGTGACCATTGTCAGCGGTTTCACGCTGGTGCTGGGAGTGTTTTCCATCGTGCGGGTCAACGGCCGCGCCGTGACCCGGCGAAGTGAGGACTGGCCGTTCAAACTGGCCACGGTGATATCGGTTTTCGCAATGGCGATTCCGGCAATGCTTCCGGTTTCCGCCAACACCACCGGTGGCAAGCTGTTTTACGGCATTTTCCCGCAAAGCTGGGGGAGCTGGTTCGGCACCGGCACCGGATCGATATATGACTGGCTGTTTAATTTTGTCGATTCGCCCATGATGGAAACGATGTTCGCGATGCTGGCGTTCTATATCGCGTCGGCGGCATATCGCGCGTTCCGTGCCCGAAGCGCCGATGCAACCCTGCTTTTATTGACGGCGGTGATTGTCATGCTCTGGCGAGTGCCGATGGGCGAGGCGTTTCTGCGCCTGTTCGGCGACAACATCCCCGATTATCTGAATACCTTTATCATGAACGGCTTTAACGTCGCGGTGCAACGCGGCATCATAATCGGGGCGGCGTTGGGGGCGGCGTCCATGTCCCTGAGAGTCATGCTCGGAATCGAACGCACTTATATGGGGAAGGGTTGAGCATGGGTTTCTGGGAAAAACTTCAAAATATCGACCGTCGCTGGATTTACCTCCTGGTGGCTATTGCGGTCTTTTTCCCGATGATCGTGGTGATGCAATTCCCGGTCGAGATTACGCCGGAAGCCCGGCAGTTGTTCAACGCCATCGATTCGCTTCCCAACGGCAGTACGGTGATGCTGACTTTCGACTATTATCCGTCGGCAATGGCGGAGACGCAACCGATGTCGATCGCGGCCCTGCGCCACATGTTCTCCAAAGATATGAAAGTGCTGACCCTGTCGAATATCCCGCTGGGCGGGCCGTCGATTGCCGAACGGGTCACGCGAGAAATCGCGCTGGAGTATGATAAAGAATATGGAATAGATTTTGTCAATCTCGGTTATAAGGCCAATTACGTGGCGGTGATGCACGGCCTGGCAAGTTCCATCGAGGCGATCTTTCCCAGTGATTACTCCGGCACGCCTCTGCGCGAACTTCCCATGATGGACCATGTGAAAAATTACCGTGACATCGAATTCATCTTCGTGGTGGCGGACAATGCCACTATCGATTACTGGATTTCGATTGTCAACGCTCAGTACGGCAAACCGGTCGGTTCCGGCGTGACCGCGGTGGTGGCGCCGAAAATGTATTCATTCGTGGATGCCGGCCAGATGACCGGACTTTTAGGCGGAATGAAGGGCGCGGCCGAATATGAACTGATGGT
>CAZVNK010000003.1:18752-20166 GCA_964628115.1 uncultured Ignavibacteriaceae bacterium
GGGGAATGGATGCGCAGTCGCTGGTGCATTTGTTGGTGATCTTTTTCGTGATTGTCGGAAATCTCGGGTTTTTCATGGCTCATGGAAAGGACGGCAGGTAAATGGGCGAGTCGTTGAGTTTTGTCCAGCATATTGAGATTTGGCTCAGGGCCTATCTGATCCTGTCGCTGTTTTCATTTTTGTATCGCGACAATGTGTTCTATAAGCTGTCCGAGCATATTTTCGCCGGATTGTCGGCGGGCTACTATGTCGGGTTGATCTGGCAGACGGTTATCATTCAGCAATTGGTTAATCCCATGGTCGACAACGGCAACTGGTGGCTGATATTTCCCGGCTTTCTGGGAGTATTGATGTTCACCCGTTTAATCCCGAAATGGTCGTGGATAAGCCGGGTTTCGCTGGCCTTTGTGATCGGTAATACCGCCGGTATTTATATCATCTCATCGCTACACGGTCTGATATTCCCGCAGGTGGCCTCGACCATTCTGTCGCTCGATACCGGCAATGGATTCGCCGGAACGGTTCTGGCCCTGCTGGTCGTGGTGGGGGTTATCTCGACGTTGATTTATTTCTATTTCTCGAAAGAACACACCGGATTGCTCGGCGCGACGGCACGAGTCGGTATCTGGTTCATCATGATCGCATTCGGGGCGCATTTCGGCTACACGGTGATGGGGCGTATTTCACTGCTGATCGGCCGCGCGGAATTTCTCTACTATGAGTGGGGTGAAAGCCTCACGCAGATTTTCTAACACATAGATTGTTTCCATCAGATATTTGCATACGATTTCCGGGGGCGTCTTTGATTTTTTGAAATAATAATTGCCTTTATATGAAATTATACGAATATTGATGCCAAAGAGCATATGGCTGAAAAACTGAAAATAGTCATCCCTTTGGCCGGAGCCGGAACCAGACTTCGGCCGCATACGTTTTCCCTGCCGAAATCGCTGATTCCGGTGGCGGGGAAGACCATGCTGGAGCATGTCCTTGATCCCCTGATCGAACTGAAACCGGATGAAGTCTGCATAATCGTCGGACATCTGGGCGATCAAATCATCGAATTCGTCAACAACCGGTACGATTTCAAGGCCACTTTCGTGGAGCAGAAAGAACTGCTGGGGCTGGGCTATGCGGTTCATCTGGCCCTGCACGAAATCGAGCGCAGTCCCCTGCTGGTGGTTTTGGGCGATACCATTGCGCAGACCGATTTCCCCGGATTTATCAAGGGAGGGCACAATGTAATCGGGCTTCAACAGGTCAAAGATCCCCGTCGATTCGGCGTTGCGGTGGTCGATGACAATCGCATTGTGGCGCTGGAGGAAAAACCCCAGCATCCCAAATCGAATCTGGCGTTGATCGGTTTGTATTATTTCGAGGATTCACAGAGCCTGCACGATCAACTCAATAAGGT
>CAZVNK010000003.1:20222-20608 GCA_964628115.1 uncultured Ignavibacteriaceae bacterium
GGCCGGCGACGAGTTCGTGCCGTACGAAGTCGACGACTGGTACGATTGCGGCAAGGTCGACACCCTTCTGCATACCAACCGGCGCTTGCTTGACGATCTGGCGATCAACCATGATTATCCCGGTTCGGTGATTATTCCGCCGGTCTATATCGACCCCACCGCCCAAATCGAAAACTCGGTAATCGGGCCGTACGTCTCGATTTCACCCCATGCTCGTATCTATCGATCCATTATCAAGGATTCAATCATATTCACCAATGCCACGGTCGAACAGGCGGTTTTGGAGGCGTCGCTTATCGGTGAAAACGCCTTGGTCAAAGGCAAGTTTCGGTCGCTAAACATTGGAGAATCTTCAGGATCTGGCGATCTATAGGATATAATTTATT
>CAZVNK010000003.1:20657-22190 GCA_964628115.1 uncultured Ignavibacteriaceae bacterium
GCTTCATGTCAGGGAATTTCCTGTTTACGTCCGAGTCCGTTACCGAGGGACATCCCGATAAGGTGTGCGATCAGATTTCCGACGCCGTTCTCGATGAGGTCCTCAGACAGGACACACACGGACGTGTGGCATGCGAATGCTTTGTGACCGTCGGACTGGTCATCGTTGGGGGCGAAATTACCACCACCGGATATGTCGACATTCCCCGGCTGGTGCGTAATCTGGTAAAGGATATCGGATACACCAATCCCAATTACGGTTTTTCTTATAATTCCTGTTCGGTTTTGAACGCCATCGGTTCCCAGTCGCCGGATATCGCCCAGGGGGTGGATGTCGGCGGAGCCGGTGATCAGGGATTAATGACCGGGTATGCCTGTCGTGAGACCAAAGAAATGATGCCGATGCCGATTATGCTGTCGCACAAGCTGACGCGGCGGCTGGCCGCAGTGCGCAAGGACAACGTCCTGCCGTTTCTCGGCCCCGACGGCAAGTCGCAGGTGACGGTCGAGTATCGCGAGGGACATCCGGTGCGAGTGGATGCCGTGGTGATTTCAACCCAGCATTCACCGGACATTCTCGATGACACCGGTCACAAGATCACCGAAGAGGCTCGTCAGGAGATTATCGAAAAGATCATCCGACCGGTCATTCCGGAAAACATGCTGGATGACAAGACCAAATTCCATGTCAATCCCACCGGGAAATTCGTGATCGGCGGACCGCAGTCCGATACGGGCATGACCGGCAGGAAGATTATCGTCGACACCTACGGCGGGATGGCCACGCACGGTGGCGGGGCATTCTCCGGCAAAGACCCGACCAAGGTCGACCGCTCCGCGGCATACATGGCGCGGTATATCGCCAAGAACGTCGTCGCGGCCGAACTGGCGGACAAGTGCACGATACAGGTTGCCTATGCGATCGGTGTGCCGGAGCCGGTGTCACTGATGGTGTTCACCAGCAAAACCAACAAGATCGACGAGTATCGAATCGAGGAGTTGATACGCAAAAACTTCGATTTGACGCCGAAGGGAATCATTAACTCGCTTGACCTGCTTCGTCCGATATACATGAAGACCGCCGCGTACGGTCATTTCGGACGCACCGAACCGGAATTCAGCTGGGAACGAACCGACAAGGTCAAAGATTTACAAAAGGATGCATAACATGGCACGTGCCAAAGCAGATATCGCAGATAGAAAACTCGCCGCGCAGGGCAAACTTCGCATCGAATGGGCCGAACAGAACATGCCGGTCCTGCGGCTGATCCGCGAGCGTTTCAAAAAAGACAAACCCCTCAAGGGATACAATCTCGCCTGTTGCCTTCACGTGACGACCGAAACCGCCAATCTGATGGTGACGCTCAAGGCGGGCGGCTCGAATGTCGCGCTGTGCGCATCGAATCCGCTCTCGACACAGGATGACGTCGCCGCTGCGCTTGTGGCCGAGTACGGCATCCGCACCTACGCCATCAAGGGCGAGGACACGGAGACGTATTACGCGCACATCGACGCGGCCATCGACCACAAGCCG
>CAZVNK010000003.1:22200-25391 GCA_964628115.1 uncultured Ignavibacteriaceae bacterium
TCGCTGGTGAAAGACTACGGCATCGCGGTGTACGCGATCAACGCCGAAAATCGCAAGGTGTACTATCAGCACATTCATCAAGTACTCGACACCAAACCGCATATCACCATGGATGACGGCGCCGACCTGGTAAGTACGCTTCATTCCGACCGACGCGAACTGATCGAAAATATCATCGGCGGCACCGAGGAAACCACCACCGGCGTGATTCGACTCAAAGCGATGGCCGAGGACAAGGCGTTGCTATATCCCATCGTCGCGGTCAACGATTCCAAGACCAAGCATTTCTTCGACAACCGCTACGGAACCGGGCAGTCGACGATCGACGGAATCCTGCGCGCCACCAATTACCTCCTGGCGGGCGCGACCGTGGTCGTGGTCGGCTATGGATGGTGCGGGCGCGGGTTCGCATCGCGGGCGCGCGGCATGGGCGCGAATGTCATTGTCACCGAGGTCGACCCGGTCAAGGGTATCGAGGCCGCGATGGACGGATTCCGCGTCATGCCGATGGCCAAAGCCGCACCGATCGGGGATTTGTTCGTGACATTGACCGGCGACATTCACGTTCTCCGCAAAGAGCATTTCGCACGTATGAAAGACGGCGCGATCGTCTGCAACTCCGGGCATTTCGACGTGGAGATCGATATCCCCGCGCTGGAAAAGAAGAAAAAGAAAAAACGCACCGTGCGTAAATTCGTCGAGGAGTACACCCTCAAAAACGGACGCAAGGTGCATATCCTCGCGGCCGGACGGCTGATCAATCTTTCCGCCGCCGAGGGACATCCGGCGATGGTGATGGATATGTCGTTCGCGAATCAGGCGCTGTCGGCGGAGTACATTATCAAAAACGCGCATAAGCTGGAACGAACCGTGTATGTCGTCCCGGAAAAGATCGACAACCGCATCGCGGCGTTGAAACTCAAATCGATGAAAATCAACATCGACCGTCTGACGCCCGAACAGGTCAAATACCTGGCCTCCTGGCAAATAGGCACATGAGCGTTTTATTGACATAGTATTATCAATAGGGTATCTTTCTGATACCCTATTTTTTTGTCTTGGTTTGAATTGAAAGGGGAGGAGTATTGTAGCCCACTGTTTGGGAATGTTAAGAAAGATACCAAAACTGCAAGAGATTTGACTTGCTTGACTGCGACAAAAGATGAAAAGTATATTCTATAATATTAGGTTCTTTTTAAAAAATCCACAAAAATGTAGAAAATGGGGACAAGTCTGTCTAATCACTGCCATTCTTTTAAATGGATTTGTCCTTGCAGTTAGTTTACATTTATCGAATCTTCAAGGAATGTTACAGGAAAAAAGATATGATGAATACTACTATATTTTAAATGATCATACAAAAAAAGATGAATTGATGAAATATCGTCTCTTCTTGTCGCACTCAAACCAATTGGTATTACTTCGACGATTGGCGGAAAAGCAACTGTCTTGTGATGAGAGAAATACTGTATCAGATATTGTGAGGGAATTAAATCGTTTAAGCGAAAACAGTAATAAATATGTAAATGCGATAGCATATCTTCAGACAAATGAACCACCGGAAGGTGTAAATCCTTTTGAAATGTTTGATGGTATGGACGACAATGAACTTATTCGTATGCGATATAAATATGAGGATCAGGCTATACTATATCTAGATGGCCTAAAAAAGAAGATGCTACAATTGATGAACAAAATAGCAATTTGGAATCATCTTCACACTATTGTCTTAATCCTGAGTTCCATTATTCTCATAATAGGAAGTGTTTTAAATTTTCATTCCGAAGTATCTAATAAGTCAAGCCGGTAGCCCACCGCTTGCGTCCCGGTGGCCCACCCTCCGGGTGGGTTTCCTCTCCGTGATCGGCGGGTCCTCAGACCCGCCGCCTGTCATCATCCTTGAAACATGCAAGACGCGCTTTGCGCGCGGCCGATCCGGGATCGACCGATCATAGGAGAGGCTTGCTTTGATTGAGGGGGGAAGGTGTGTCATTGCGAGGAGTTCGAGATTTATCGAGAACGACGCGGCAATCTCTAACCACGTGAAATAGCACAAAATGAGATCGCCACGTTTCATCCGCCGTGCGGCGGATTCACTCGCGATGACATATTCCCGGCTTTTTCAACAAGCCCCTTGCGGTGCGAATAATAAGAAAAATATCGAAACTCCTTCGGAGATTTCGATCTACAATCCCTCCATTCCCAATTTCACTATCAAATCAATAGTGATTTCAAAACGCCCCCTTATATAGATAGAGTACAATTTATAAAAGAGGCAAAATGATCTACAACATATCGATGCCCCGCCGCTTGCGAATGGATGTTTGTCGTTATCGTTCCGCAACCGTAGGGAAGGATCCAAGTCCGCCGAGGCGGACGACGTGATCCTGCCATCTTCTATTTGGGAGAAACGACAACATGATGATAAATACATAGGGGAATCGAACCCATTTGCAAATGCCGTAATGCAATACACCGTGGGTACATACGTGGAATTTCACCGATCGCGTAATATCACCAACGAACCCAATGCATCACGTTTGGTTCACGGTCTGGTAGTCCAAGGCACTGCCGTGGGATTGTAAGTTCCATATTTATTTTTCCCGCCGCGCGTAAGTGTCCGTAATCTGCAATCCATACAGGCTACGGAGCATCATTCCCGGATTCGTCGTCCATCGTTTTATGAAAATAATGAAAAACTTTTCGCATCCTGGCGGGTCTTTAGTATAAAATGTGTAATTCAACAATAGAGCGGAGACTATGTGAACGGTGATAATGGCTTGAAATTCACGGATGTGTTCAATGAATACAAAAACCGCACCTTTGATTTCGCGGTGAAAATGCTGGGAGACCGCGATGCCGCGGGCGATATCGCGCAGGAAGTCTTTATCCGACTGTATACGAAAGTGACCGATCACTACCGGATTGCCGATGTCAAAAGCTGGCTGTTTATCCTGACTCGCAATCTATGCCTGAACAAAATCCGCGATAGCCGTCACGAAGTGCCGCTGGATGCCGTTTCGGATACTCAGGAAGACTATTCCGATGGTGATTTGCAACGGCAGATAGAATTGCATCGGGCGCTTCAGGCGCTGGAGCCGGAATATCGAGAAGCGCTGCTTCTCAGGGAAGCCAAAACTTTTGATAACACCCGACATCTCACCCAGGTGTTCATTCAGCATCTCCACGAT
>CAZVNK010000004.1:0-21827 GCA_964628115.1 uncultured Ignavibacteriaceae bacterium
GGATATCCTAGAGACCTGTTCCTCGACAGCAGAGGTTTGAACGCCGAGGCGGTGGAGCTGGCCGCGAAAATCGCGCGCAGTACGCATAATGGTCGAACGCAGGGCGTCGGCCAGGTTGCCCCCGGCCAGCACGATTTCCTTGCCGGATACGATATCGGTGGTGATCGCCCGGAACGGAATCTTCAGCCGCGAGAAATCACCGCCGGAGAGATAATTCGGTTTCAGCGTGTAGCGCAACATCAGATCGGACAGCATCTGTCCACTGGTCAGGGCCCGCGGAATATACGGCATAATACCGTCGAAACGAATCGACAGCAGGTAGCGCTCTTTTTCCGGGCGTTGCGTCGTAAACATGGAAGTTCGCGAGGGACGATTGGAAAACAGCGCATCGAAGTCGATTGCGGAGAAAATGGAATCGAGTTCATCGGCGCTGTAACCGGCGGCATACAGCCCGCCGATAATACCGCCGATCGACGTGCCCGCGATGGCTCCGACGCTGATATCGGCCTCTTCCAAAGCCCGGAGGACACCGATCTGGGCAATGCCCCGCGCGCCCCCACCGGAGCGGGCCAGACCGACTTGATAGCCGCCGTCGGGCCGACAATAACGGTCATGATCCCATCCAATCACGACGGTGGAGGTGTCGGCGACGACCACCGCGGTGAGGAGGTTGCACAGCAGAAGTATTTTCCAGACGTTTTTCACTTGCTATTGATGCCTCTTCATGCCTTTTTTACATATTACAGGTTCACCGGATGGGAAAGCAAGTAATAATGTCACCGTTGTCGCAATCGGAACGGAAAAGTGTGAGATCGTTGCATACCGCCAAGGGGCGCGAACGGCAACGGCAGTTTATCGGTGAGGGCGTGCGGCTTTTGGAGGAAGCGCTTCGCCAGAACCAAATGCCGCTGAAAGTGTATTATGCCGAGTCGCAGTTGCATGACCGGGGGCGCACCCTGCTGGGACGGTTCCGCAAGGATGGAGTCGGCGCGGAGGCGATATCGCAAAAGACACTCGAACAGATAGCGGAGACCGAACACAGTCAGGGGATCATCGGCGTCTTTCCGATACCGTCGACCGATCTGGAACGAATCTCCCGCGAGCAGGTAAGAACGGTCGTGTATTTCGATAATATCAGCGATCCCGGCAACGTCGGGACCCTGCTTCGTTCGGCGCTGGCGTTCGGAATCAACCTGGCGGTGTTCTCACCTCACAGCGTGGAGCCGTTCAACGGCAAATTGGTACGTTCATCGGCCGGGGCGATATTCGGCCTGCCGATCGCGACCGCCTCAATCGCCGAGTTGCACGATTATTACGGCAACGGCAATATACAAATCCTGGCGGCGGATCAGCATGGGGAGGAATTGCCGGGAGTCCTGCGGCGATTGCGTCGCAATAAACTACTGGTGCTCGCCATCGGTTGCGAAGGAACCGGGCTTTCCGATGAGGTGCGCGGTTTGCTGGACGTGGGGGTTAGGATCGGACACAGCCGGAGAGTGGAATCGTTGAACGCGGCGGTGGCGGGTTCGATCATTATGCAGGAATTATATCAACGGAGAATTGGAAAATAACATGAACAGGCGAATAGTATACGCGGCATGGTTTATACTACTGGCGGCGATGTCATCGTCGTTCGCCGAGGAACTTCTGCCGCATGGCGAGAATCGTTTTATCACGCGCAAAACCGTGATCGCGGAGCCGGTGCGAGGAGATACCTCGTTTATTATTCAGTCGGTGCTCAGTCTGAGCGGTCGGTTGTACATTATTGCCGATGATACCGATTCCATGAGTTTCGAGTATCGAAAAGTGCTGAAAAGCCCTCGCGAATCGACCGCGCACGATTACGCCGCCGCGGTCAGTGTTCTGATCGAGGACGGCCCGGAAGGAATGAAACTGCTTTTGCAGGCGCCGAATCCCGCACCGTGGAGCGGCAGGGAAAACTCGGCGATAATCGAAGGCGAATTACATTTGCCGGAAGGCAGTCGGGTATTTCTCTCCGCCGACTATTTCGACGTCATCGTCGAAGGGCCGCTGGCCGCACTTGAAAACGAGACGTCACTGGGGCGGATTGAAGCCGGCCGAATTACGGAAAAACTGAATCTGACAACGTCCAGCCGCGATATCGTGGTGAGCAATATTGCCGGTGAGATCGCGCTTGAGACCTCGAGTGCCGAAATCCGCATTACCGATATGCGAGCGATTGACAAACCGGCGTATATTCGCAACCAGAATGGTGACATCTCGCTGAACCACTGTGCGGGTGGATTGGACGTCCGAACGCAATACGGCAAAATCAAGGGATCGGAGTTGATCTTTACCAATGCCAAAGTCCGTATCGACGGCAGTTACAGCCCCATTCGATTGAAAGTCGATTCGCTGGAAAATGCCGACGTGGTGATTTCAAATATCAACGAAGATATCGATTTGCTTCTGCCGAATGAGGTCTCGGCCGATTTCAGACTGGAGGTCGGAGTGGACTCGGAAATCGACGTCGAGGATTTGTTGTTCAGACCGACGGCTGTCAACGAACGGTGGCTGGAATTTAAGACCGGCTCGGGAGAATCCGACATCTCGGTGGAAGTGCAGGGAATCGGCAATATTTTGATTGCGGGTAAACGTCGGTGATGCGCTCGGCCGTACCGGCACTGCTCGTGTTGATACTCGTCGCATGCATCGAGTCGGCGGGGGCGGCGCACCGCATTCCGATTCCGGAGGGGGTGCAATGCTATCGGTTCGCGTCGGCGGTCGACGGGCCCGAGGCGGCCTGGATCAATCCGTCGGCGTTGGGGCGGTACCAGGAATTCATCGTACAATACATCGGCGAATATTACGACGAAGGATTTTCCGAAAACTGGGGGTATGTCGTCAGTGATCGCGGAGTGGGGATCGCCTATCGCAAACTCGATAATTTTCTCGGTGAGGATTACCGCGAGTACATCTTCGCCGGCGGCAAGGAACTCGGTCGGGACAGCTATATCGGGGGGTCGTATCGGCACGTGAAAGACGGCGCCGGCATTTACGACAAAAGGCATTTCTGGAATATCGGCCTGCTTTTTTGTCAGAATCCGAAATGGTCGCTGGCGGCGGTCTTTTCGAATCTCAACCGGGGGCGCATGGATGAAACCCGCACCGATGTCGAACAGGTGTATTCCGCCACGTTTCGCCGGATAAACGACCGCCTGCGGATTTCGATGGCGATCAGTCTGTCGACGGGGCAAAGTCTGTCCAGCGCCGACTATATGTACGGCGTGGAATTCGTCGCGCATCCGAAACTGAAGCTGTACGGCAATATCGACGACGATGGCGACTTCGCGATCGGGGCGCGGGTCAATTTGATCAAATACATCATCGGCGGGCAGTCGCGTTTCGATCGTGACGGCAATCATCTCGGCACGCCGCTTTCGATCAGTTTTTATCCCCTGTCAAAATAAGACGAACCTGAGGCCGGTCGCCCGAAGGTGATGGACGTGTCCACCGCCGCGCGCTTTACGCCGGAAACCTCGATCGCGGAAAAGCGGTTATACTCTCCGGCGGATCGGGCGGATAAGGTAAAACAGTTGCAAGGTGGAAAGCGATGTATTATACTTTGAGTATGAATTTCGGGCGGCTTGTTATCCTCGGGTTTCTCTTGACATTTATTGTCATGCTGACACCGGTGTCCGGACGGGCGCAGGCGGTGGATCAGGTGCGCGACACCGTGCTGGCAAACGGTTTGAAGCTGATCACCTGCGAGGATCACGCGGCGCCGCTGGTTTCGGTGGGCATGTTTTACCACGTCGGCAAGAAAAACGAACGGGCCGGATACACCGGGATTTCCAAAGTCTGTCGCTGGTTGATGCTGGATGGGACACCGACGTTCAAGAAGGGCGAATACGCGCGCATCATCCAGGGGGGCGGCGGATCGATGACATCATACAGCGGCTACGACATGTCGATGTTCGGGGCGACCGTGCCGACCCCCATGCTCGACACGATTCTGATTCTCGGCGCCGACCAGATGCAAAACGTGAACGTCACCTTCGAAAAACTGCTGTCGGCCAAAGAAGCGGTTCGCAGGGAACGTTTGGCTATGGTGGAAAGCTCCGTCTACGGAGTATTCAACGAGGAAGTGTTCAATCTGGCGTACCGGACGCATCCATATAAAAATGCCTATTTCGGATGGCCCGCCGACGTGGCGGGATTGACGGTCGAGGACGTGGCCGATTATATCGCGACGTACTATCAGCCGGGCAACGCCGCCGTGATCGTGGTGGGGAATTTCGATACCGATCGCGTCACCCGACGCGTGGTGGACCTGTTCGGATCGCTGTTGCCGCGCAAGATTCCTTCCGGGAAAACGATTGTTGAACCGGATCCGCGCGGAGAACGACGTACCACGATAACCGGCGTCACCGATATTCCGGTGGTCCTGCTGGCTTATCATGTCCCGGCGGCCAATCATCCCGATCGGGCGGCTCTGGAGGCGCTGTCGTATATCATGAATCAGGGGGGATCATCGCGGTTGTACCGACGGTTGATTGACGAGGAAAACGCGGCGCTGAGCGTGGATGGCGGGGTGATGTTTCTGGAGGATCCGGGATTGATGTTCTTTTATACCATTCTCAATTACGATTATCCGGTGGATGAGGGCGAACGCCTTCTGCTTGAAGAAATAGACCGTTTGCAGACCGAATATGTCAGTGACTTCGAACTGGAAAAAACCAAAAACCAGATGGAAGCGTATTTTTATCGTGAAAGCCGAACGCTGTCGCAAAAGATGAGTCGGATCGCGGGGCATCAGTTTCTGTTCGGTGACTGGCGTCTTCTGGATCGGCGCATCACGGCGGCGCGCTCGGTAACCAGAGAGGATATCAAACGAGTGGCGACCAAATACCTGACGCGCCAAAACCGCACCGTGGCGGTACTGGTACCCGAGGATTATTTCGAATACGAACCCGAAGATGAGGTCGGGAAATGATATTCCGCGGTAAAATCATATTCGTCCTGGCGCTGTGCGCAATGCTGGGGGCGGGATCGGTTTCGGCGGATTTTACTCCCCAATATGAGACGTTTACGCTGAAAAACGGTTTGCGGGTTGTCCTCGTGGAAAGTCATCAGGATCCGATGGTGGTTTTTCGCATGGTGTTTCTGTCCGGATCGGGCGCCGACCCCGACAGTCTGCATGGTCTGGCGACCATCACCAATGACATGATCATGACCGGAACCGCCGGATATCCGGGAGACCGGCTGGCCGCCGTCATCGACTCGGTCGGCGGGATCATGGAATCACGCGCGCAACGAGACGTTCTGACTGTCGAGGGGGATTTCCTGGCCCGCGATCTGAAACTGGCGCTTTCCTGTCTGGCGGATATGTGTATCGCGCCGGAATTCGAACCGGAAGTGCTGACGGCAGTAAGCAAGCATTCCATATCTTACACATTCCAACTCGAAGCGGCAACGTCGGACCGTTTGCTCGCATCTCCGTACGGTACAATATACGGCGCGAATGGCTACGGCGCCGCGCCGTCGGGAACCCGTCAGGGCATTCGGCGAATAACCATCGATGATGTCAAGGCATACCATAACGATATTATGCGGCCCAATAACGCGGTCCTCGTGCTGGCGGGCGACATTGATCCCACCGTAACCAAAAAAACGATTACCGGCCTTTTTTCCCCGTGGAAACAGGGGAAGAAAATCACCCCGCCTCATATCACGACGACCATAGCCGACAGCATTCGCGTGTTTTTGATCGACCGACCGAACATGCCGACCGCGGATTTCATTATCGGGCGGGCGGCGGTTCCGCCGAACGATGAATCGTTTGCCGCGTTGATATTGCTTCACTACCTGTTGGGGGGTGGGGGCGAAGTATCGCGATTGAATCGTGATTTAATTCGTGACAATGAGCTGGCAACCTCGATATTTTCGAACGTCGATCTGTCCCGTTATGGCGGCGCGTTTTACATTATGGGGTCGACTCCCGTGGAAACGGCGACCGATGCCGTGTCGCGGATTTTCGAAATCATGGAAGAATTTCAGGAAATACGAATCCCGATGCGCGAGTTGAACGACGCCAAACGCTTTTACCGGGGATTTCTGCCCAGCTATTATGAAACGTATGCGTCAACCGTAAGTCAGTTTGCGACTCTGGCGGGTTTGAACGTCGACTATGATTTTTATGAATCACTCAGCGAGAATATCGGCAATGTCGATCCCCAGACACTTCGTCAAACCGCTCTTGAGTATTTGGACCGCGATAAAATGTTTATTATCGTCGCCGGCCCGGAATCGTATTTAAGGGGAAACCTGTCGGAGTTGGGCACGGTGGAGGTCGAACGTCGCGGAACGGATTAGAAAATCAACCGGCGATTTCAAGTGTAAAAAAATAATAAAGCCCCGGTTTCGTACCGGGGCTTTTATTATGTATGGTTGTTGACTTCAGGTTGAGGCATAACCGACGTTGGTTTGTTTCCATCCGGTGCGGCCGAATGAGCGCACGACCGGGGTTTCCGGTGGAAGTTTGGCCGGATCCTCAAGATCGGTATCGAACCGATAGTCACGCGTCGGGGCGGTGTAGTATTCGTTCCATCCACCGTAAAGCCATTTCCCGGTGGCTTGGGTTGATCGCCAGAGATTGACCATCGATCCGTTCAACGTGAATTTGGCGGAATTCCAGTGTTCGAGAAAACGCGGCAGGTTGGCCAGTCCGCCGCCGTAACTGGATGATGTCGGAACACAGTCACCCGAAATGATCGAGGCATTGACCACGGTTTGGCTGTACACCTTTCGGTATGTCCTCAGCGATTTGTTGGAATTCGAATCCTGCCAGTCGTTGGACAGGAAATTCACCGCGTCGGCGACAATCGCGGCGGGTTGTTTGTCAACGGTGTTGAAATCGCCTTTGACGTAGACAGGATTTTCACAGAAAATGGAGATCGGATGACCGACGTCGTCACCGTTTACCAGCCGGGCGGCGTTGAATCCGGAACGCTGATCGGAGGCATAGAGAACACCGTTCGACGGGAAATACGAACTGGTTTGCAGAAGCGCCATGTTGACGTCGGTGGAATTGACCCAGACGTCTTCGCGATCGTCATAGAAGGACGTGCTGGTAATCGTTCCCGCCGGAAGCAGGGCCGAAACGTCTTGCCAGATACTTCCGATTTGGGTATAGGGAATCCCGTCGATAATTTTAAACGTGGCTTTATGTTCATAGGAGTCCGGATTCCCCGATCCTCGTTCGATCAGCAGATGGGCGTCGCCGCCGGCGGTGGTCAGCGGCACATTGAGTTCTTCCTGCCCGAAGGCCTGATCACGAACATTGCCGCCCCATCGTGTACTGGCAGAATCGTACCAGTATGAATCGGAAGCATCCAGCCATGAACCGCCCTGATTCATCGACACCAGCGAACCGTCGCCCGCCTTGAAATTAACGTCGCCGCCGACCAACCCGACTCCCGACCAAGAGGGGAATCCATGATGGATATCTCCCGACGCGGTCACTTTGCCGTTGAAATTCAACGACTGGCTGGCCTGAAGATACATATTGCCGTTGACATGAACGCGTCCGGTGACGGTCATGTCCTTGGCGGGAGTGGTCCAGAGATCATTGGCGTAGAAAACGGCGAACTGGAATATCGGTACGAGCGCGCATTCGAATTCCTGCTCCAGTGTCACCTGACTACCGTCGGTCAGTGACGTCCCGATGGACGTAATGGTATAGGTTTTCACCAGCGCATGCAGGCCGGCCATGGTACCGTAAGTCAACTTATCCATAGTCGCGGCCCCGTTATCGGTGGTCACATATGCCACCGTAGCGTCGGTGTTAAGTGACTGGACACCGGCCGGGAGTGTTTGTCCCGGCGTGATGCTGGTTTCATAATCGGTCTGAAGCGCCGCCGAGGCGACTTCAAGTCCGGCTTCGGCGGCATAAAAGCAGGTCATTTCGTTCATTTCATTACCGGCGATGGAGATTTCATCGTCGGCCAGTTTCAACGCGGCCAACCCGACCAGCGTTAACATGATCATCAAAATCAAGGCGATAAATGTCGCCAGCCCCCTCTCGTTCCTCAACGGTAATGGTTTTGACATAGTCAATCCTTTGCCAAAGTCATATTGGTTCCGTCGGTCGAAGCAAGATCGATGATGTTCATGTCATGCCGTCGTTATTCCTCACGATATCCCAACTGAGCCTGTTGCCAGCCGGTTCGCTGAAAGACGCGCACGGTCGGCGTCTCCGGCGGCAGTTTGGTGGGATCGTCCAAATCGGTGTCGTAACTCCATTCACGAATCGGCGCATCGTAGTACGTTCCATTCCAGTTGCCGGTGGCCTGTTCGGAGTTCCAGAGGTTGACCAACGAGCCGCTGTAGATAAATTTCACGCCCGACCAGCGTTCCAGAAAGCGAGGAAGGTTTTCCAGACCGCCGTTGTAATTGGAGGACGTGCTGTTGGTGTTTCCGGTCATGATCGAGGCATTGACCGTGGTCTGGGTAGCGGGTCGGTCGTATTTACTCCAGGTCGATTTGGCGTCGTTCCAGTTATTGGACAAAAACGTCACCGCGTCGCCCGCGATGGCGGCGGGTTGCTTGTTCACGGAATTGAAGTCGCCTTCGACGTATACCGGGTTCTCGCAGAAAAAGGAAATCGGCTGTCCGATATCCGAACCATTGACCAGACGCGCGGCATCGAACGAGGTGCGCGAATCGGAGAAATACACCACGCCGCTTGACGGGAAGTACGAACTGGTTTTCAGAAGAGACATGTCGATATTGGTGGAGTTGACGTTTTCTCCTTCGCGCGCGTCATAAAAAACGTTGGAAGTGATAGACCCCGCCGGAAGCAGGGCGTCGATATTGACCCAGGCGGCGCCGATACGGGCTTCACAACTGCCGTCGATAATACGCAAGTCGGCCAAATTTTCATAGGAGTCGGTGTTGCCGGAAGCGCGTTCGATGATTTTGTGCGGATCGCCGACATTGGTCAGCGGCAGATTCAGTTCTCCCTGCCCGAAAGCGCTGTCCTGAACCCGGCCGCCCCAGCGGGTCGACGCGGAATCATACCAGTTGGCGCTGGCCGATGTCAAAAACGTTCCGCTGGAGTTTTTCATGTTCTGATAATTGCCGTCGGGATCTTTGATAAACACGTTCCCGTAGCTGGTCCCGCCGGCGCCCTTTCTGCCGTGGAGAAGATTGCCGGAGCAGGTCACGTAACTGTCCATATAGAGATTCGATCCGGCCTGAAGCCAGAGATTGCCGTTGGAATGCACGCGGCCGATCAGGGTCATATCAGGTCCCGGCGCGATTTCGAGATCGTTGCCGTAGAAGACGGCGAACTGGAAAAGCGGTACCAGTGCGCATTCCCAGTCCTGTATCAGCGTAACCTGGCCCTGGTCGATGGTCGAGGAGCCGGTTGACTGAATGGTAAAGGTTTTAACCAGCGCGTGCAGTCCGGCCAGGGTTCCCTGGGTGAGCACGTCCTGCGTCGCGGCGCCGTTGTCGACGGTTTGATAGGCCACGACCTGATTGTTGATCGTCATACTTCCCGACGGCAGGATTGTCGGCGGAACGCCGGTACTCTCATACTGAGTCTGCATGGCGGCCGAAGCCTGTTCGAGACCGGCCTCGGAGGCATAAAATGCATTCATTTCGTTCATTTCATTACCTGCGATGCTGATTTCATCGTCGGCCAGTTTGAGCGCGGCAAGCCCGACCAGGGTCAACATGACCATCAGGATCAGGGCGATAATGGTCGCCATGCCGCGATTATTGGAAATTCTGTTCGTTTTCATGGTATCACCTTTGTGAGTTGACATGTTCCTATATATCCAGGTTTCTCAAATTCACGGATGAGGAAAACACTCGATGCCGATAGGGATCGGATGGAAAATCCGAATCGGGTTCGTTGGTCCGGGCAGTCAGTGATATGTTGACCTCACGAACGTCTTCCGGGATGGCCGGGACATTCACCACGGCTCCGTTCTTCATTTTATAGGTGAATTGAAGATCGGAGATGTTTTCCGCGTACACTTCGGCACTGCGTCCGGGCAGTTGCATCATCAGGTTGGGATGCAGGCTGTCGGAATAGTCGATGTAATATTTCACCTGTTCCAGCGAGAGTAAAATCGCGCCCTGGTCATACGCTTGCGAAAGTACCGTGGTGTTGTGCTGGATATGCGCGGCCGCCACCTGCACTTCGGTGATTTCGAAAAACTCGCCGCCGCCGGAGTCGGGATGGAAAATATACGCCCACTGGCCGTCGTAAAAGCACGACACATCGTGTCCGTCGCATCGCAACTCGGCCGAGGGATTGGGCATCGAATGCTCGATCTGGGCGTCGCAACCGCCGGTGGCGTACGTGATGACAATCGTATCAGGATTGGTATTGTGTGCCTGAATCCCATTGAGCTGAATGGGAAGTTCGAAGCCGGCCATGCGAATCTGACGCGTCAACTCGTCGATCGCGGCGCGGGCGTTTTGCTGTAAATCCGTCACCTGTTCCTGGGTGTTCCAGTTCTTGTGCTGGTTGACGTATACTTTAAATACCGCGGTGGTGACAATACCCGCAAGGATCAGCGCCACCAGGGCTTCCAGCACGGATGTCCCGGCGATCCCTTTTACTATGTCGGTCGTTTTTCGCATCATAATTGTACTCCTGTTCGCTGGCGAACCATATCGGAAAATTTTGCTGATTTATCGACGAATTCTCGACCTCCCGGGCATGTTGACCATCGTTCGCAAAGCGCTTTTGTGTTACCCGGTACGGCGTATACCGTGGCAAAAGCCATTGTCACGATACTCGCCGGAATCGACGCTATCGGTGCTTCAAGACGCGATGCCCCCTTGACACCTGATATTCTTGCGCACGTTCGCGTCATGATACACCTATAAGCTGTCGGTTCGTACGAATGCCGTAATGGAGTTCTGAAGAACGTCGCCACGGCGGTTCTGCCACGAGGCGGTGATATCGACGCGCCTGAGATGGCTGGCGGAATTGGATACTGACCAGTTGCGTTCGATGTTGTTGACCGTGTCGATTCCGCTGGTTAAGGCCATATCGGTTCGCAACTCCTCCAGTTTTTCCTGAAGCAATTGTGTCGACTGGGTGGCCTGATGCGACCAGTCGTTGCCGTCCAGAGCAATCATGGCCATATTCAAAAGCAATAATAGAGACATGCTGAGAATGATCATGGCGACCATGACTTCCAGGATAGTAAACCCGTCTTCGGTCTTGCATTTCTTCATGTATACACTTCCTCTCAAAGGTCTTTTGCGCGGATTACCTGAAAACCGTTTGCCGAAATGAAACAATAATGATTACGACGACCGAAAACCCGATGCGAACGGCCGCTCTTTTCTTTCAATGTCCAGTGACACAAGCCGTTATAAATTGACGGTGGTCGCCGCTTTTTTGGCCAAATGTTGCGATCGACGTCGATTTCAATGAATTTCGAGGCAGTAATTGTGGGATTTCTCCCATAGAGGATGGCGGGACTGCCCGCTCGTCTCAAGAGCACAATAATACGTCAAAGCGGTTGATAAAATGGCGTTTTAAGTGTATGTATATATGTATGAACTCCGGCAGGCTTTCACTGTTACGGGGTATGGTTACCGTGCCGCATGGGGTTTATATTACCGAGTGCGGCCTGTCGACGATGAATGAAGAACAGGAGAGGATGACAGCTCATGCAACTGGGTGCTCACATGTCGATTGCGGGTGGGGTGTTTCAGGCGCCGCATCACGGGAAAACCGCAACGTGCGATACGGTGCAGATTTTTACCAAACAGCCCAATCAGTGGCAGGCCAAACCGCTGACGGACGAGGACGTCGAGAAATTCAAACAGGCGCAGAAAGAAACCGGGGTTTCGGTAATCTGTGCCCATAACAGTTATCTGATAAATCTGGCGTCGCCGAAAGACGAATTATACGATAAATCGCGCCAATCGTTGCGAGAAGAAATCGAGCGATGCGATCTGCTCGGGATACCGTATCTGGTCATGCATCCGGGATCGCATGTCGGTTCCGGCGAGGAAGTCGGCATGAAACGGATCGCGAAAGCGATCAACGACATCCTCACGGAAATACCCGACAGTAAAACCGTCCTGTTACTCGAATCGACGTCGGGGCAGGGCACCAATCTGGGCTATACTTTCGAGCAGTTGGCGTCAATAATCCGAATGATCGAGGATGATTCGCGGATGGGCGTGTGTCTTGATACCTGCCATATATTTTCGGCGGGATATCCGCTTCAGGATCGCAAGGATTATTTGGTGACGATGAAAGCATTCGATGAGATAGTCGGTCTTAAGCGGTTGCAAGTCATGCATATAAATGACTCGAAGAAGCCGTTCGGCGAGCGTAAGGATCGCCATGAACATATCGGTGAGGGCCGGTTGGGACTGGAGCCGTTTCAGCAGATCATGAATGACCGGCGACTCAATCGAGTCCCCAAAATTCTGGAGACGCCCAAAGGCGATGACTTGAAAGAAGATATCGAAAATTTAGCTCTTCTGCGATCACTGATAATAGACAAAAAAACCGAAACGCCTGTCGGTCAGGAATAAACGAGACGGATTTAATACCGGCAATACATGACAATCAGGAATATACTGACACTATGAAACTTGGAATAATCGGTCTGCCTCAATCGGGCAAAACAACACTGTTTAACGCCGCGTCCGGTCAGCAGGAACAGGTCGGCGACTATTCCCGCGCCGAACCTCGCGCGGTAATCAAAGTCCCCGACCGACGTCTGGATGAACTGACGGCGGCGTTCGGCGAGACAAAAAAAGTCACGCACGCGGAAATAGAATTTCTGGATGCCGCCGGTTTTTCCGGCAAGGGGAAAGCCTCCGGAGGAAATCTGGAGATTACGCCCGATTTGCATCTGATGGATGCCTTCGTACTGGTGCTGGATGCGTTTTCTCCCGATGCCGACCCGGAGCGAGACCTTCAGGCCATTATCGATGAAATGCTGTTCGCCGATCTGGCGATCATCGAAAACAATATCGACAAAATCGCCCGCACGATCAAACTGACCGGCAACCGCGAGCGCGCCCGGGAGCTGGAACTGCTGGAACAGTGCCGCGACACCCTCAACAACGAACGGATGATCGCCGAGCTTGATCTCAGCGGTGAGGACAAAAAAACACTGCGAGGGTATGCATTTCTCAGCCAGAAGCCGCAACTTTTGGTGTTTAACATTTCCGAGGAAAAACTGCCGGAGTTTTCGCAATGGTATGACACGTATGCCAAATTCAAACATGAGGGTATGCGGGATATTGCCGTTATATGCGGGAAAATCGAAATGGAACTGGCAGTGCTGGATGAGACGGATCGCGCCGCGTTTCTCAAGGAATTGCATATCGAACGACCGGCCGTGGAAAAAGTCGTGCAGAAATCATACGCTTTGCTGGGATTGATATCGTTCTTCACATTGGGACGGCCGGAATGCCGAGCCTGGACGATTCGTCGCGGAAGTCGTGCGCCGCAGGCGGCCGGGGCGATTCACTCCGATATCGAACGGGGATTCATCCGGGCCGAAGTGGCATCGTACGAGGATTACCTGGTACATAAAACGCTTCCGGCGCTCAAGGCGGCGGCGAAACTGAACGTCGAGGGCAAGGAATACGTGGTGCGCGACGGCGACGTGATCCTGTTTCGGTTCAACGTGTAATGGAAAAAGCCAATCAGGAGGGCGAGGGATATATGGCAGATAACACGGAGAGAAAAAAGAAAACGTCGAAAAAGCCGGTGCGGATGGTGCTTCCGCTTTTACCGGTGCGGGGCGCGGTAGTGTTTCCGTCGCTGGTGGTGCCGTTGATGGTCAACGAGCAGAAACAGGCGCGGCTGATCGACGAGGCCCTGATGCAGGGCAGTACGGTCGGTTTGTTTTCGCAAATCGATCAATCCAAACAGGATCCCGGGCCGGAAGACTTTTACGAATTCGGAACGTCGGGAACCATTCTGAAAATGTTGAGATTTCCGGACAATTCCATTCGTTTTTTGGTTCAGGGACTGAAACGTATTCGGATTATCAAATTCGTGTCGACCCAGCCGTATTTGACCGCCGAAGTGGAGGAAATCGTCGAGCGGACGGGTTCATCGGTCAAAATGGAGGCCGTCCAGCGTAATTTCCTTGAGCAGTTAAAACGGGTAGTCGAGTTGGCGCCGAATCTTTCCGAGGAATTGTACGTTTCGGCGATCAATCAGGAAACCCCGGCGAAACTGGCCGATCTGGCGGCATCCAGCTTGAATATTTCGACGGAGGAAAAGCAGGAAATTCTCGAAGAGGCCGACGTATACAAGCGGCTGGAACGCATGCTGACCCTGATTGTCAAGGAAATCGAGGTACTCGAGATTTCCCGGCATATACAAAATCAGGCGCAGTCCGAACTGGGTAAAGTCCAGCGGGAATTGATCCTGCGCGAGCAATTAAAGGCGATCCGGCGCGAGCTTGGCGACAAGGACGACCGGGCGGAAATCGACGAGTTCGAGCGGAGAATAACCGAGGCGCGCATGTCGGAGATCGCGGAATCGGCGGCCCGGCGCGAGTTGGAGCGAATGGGGCGGATGAATCCGGCGTCGGCGGAATACACCGTCTCGCGGTCTTATCTGGAATGGCTGGTGACCCTGCCGTGGTCGGTTTCCACGACCGACATTCTCGATCTGAAAAAAGCCAAGAAAGTTCTCGATGAAGATCATTACGATCTGGAGAAAGTCAAGGATCGCATTCTGGAATATCTGGCCGTTCGCAAGCTGAAAAGTGATGTCAAGGGGCCGATTTTATGCTTTGTCGGGCCTCCCGGAGTGGGAAAAACGTCGTTGGGACGATCGATCGCGCGGGCGATGGGCCGAAAATTCGAGCGTATTTCGCTGGGCGGAATGCACGATGAGGCCGAAATTCGCGGTCATCGGCGAACCTATATCGGTGCGCTTCCCGGACGAATCATCCAGAGTATCAAACGATGCGAGTCCAACAATCCGATCGTGATGCTCGATGAAGTCGACAAAATCGGCACCGATTTTCGCGGCGATCCGGCCAGCGCTCTTTTGGAAGTGCTCGATCCTGAACAGAACGATTCGTTTTCCGATCATTATCTGGACGTACCGTTCGATTTGAGCAAAGTCATGTTTATCACCACCGCCAACCTGCTCGATCCGATCCCGGCGGTACTTCGCGACCGGATGGAAATCATCCGTATACCCGGCTATACCGATCTGGAAAAACTACAGATCGCGAAACGTCATCTGATTCCCAAACAATTCGACAATCACGGTATCGGTGTCAAACACCTGCAGTTGAAAGACACGGCGGTGCTGGCGATTATCAACGGCTACACGCGCGAATCGGGCCTGCGCAATCTGGAACGGGAGATCGCATCGGTGTGCCGCAAAGTGGCACGGCGGGTGGCGGCCGGATCGCGCACGAAATTCACGGTGACCGGCGATAACGTCCACAAATATCTTGGGCCGACTCGGATCACGCGGGAGGTGCTTTCGCAAAAAAGCCAGATCGGGGTGGTTCCGGGGCTGGCTTGGACCGCGGTCGGCGGCGAAATTTTATTCATCGAGGCGACCGCCATGTCGGGCAAGGAAGGCCTGACCCTGACCGGGCATCTCGGCGAAATCATGAAAGAATCGGCGATGGCGGCGCTGTCATACGTTCGCACCAATTGCGATCTGCTGGGATTCAAACCGGATTACTGCGACAAACATCAAATTCATATTCACGTGCCGGCCGGAGCAACGCCGAAGGACGGCCCGTCGGCGGGGATCACGATCGCGACCGCGCTGGCGTCACTGCTGTCGGGGCGGCCGGTCAAACCGCGTCTGGCCATGACCGGGGAGTTGACCCTGCGCGGACAGGTTTTGCCCATCGGCGGATTGAAAGAAAAACTGCTGGCGGCCTACCGCGCCGGAATAAAAACGGTGATTTTGCCGAAAGACAACAAAAAAGATATGGAGGAGATTCCCGCCGAGATCAACAAAGCCGTCAAATTCGTATTCGTGGAAAACGTCGCCCAGGTGCTCAAAGTGGCGCTCGACGACAAACCGAAACCCGGGAAAACAGCAGGGAAGAAAAAGTCATGAAACTGGTCACCGCCGAACAGATGCGCGGAGTCGATCGTGAGACAATCGACAATCGCGGGATTCCCGGCCCGGAGTTGATGGAAAACGCCGGACGCGGTATCGCCGAGGGCATCCGCGACGATATCCTGATTGAACCGCAGAATAAAAGGCTGGTCATTTTCTGCGGCAAGGGCAATAATGGTGGTGACGGATTCGTGGTCGGCCGGTATTTGCATGAATACGGCACGGATATCACCATCTATTTCCCCGATCCCGTCGACAAACTCTCAGATGACGCGCGTTTGAATTATGAACGGGCGCAAAAGCTGGGTATTCCCATGCAGGCCGTCCGAACGGCGGATGACCTTCCCAATGAAATCGACGCCGACTATATCATCGACGCCGTTTTCGGAAACGGTTTCGAAGGTGCGCCGCGCGGCCTTTTGGCCGATTTTATCTCGTGTATCAACCGTCTGGACGTGCCGGTCATCGCCGTCGACTGCCCGTCGGGATTGAACGTCGACAATGGCCGATGTGAAGGCGCGATCACGACCGCGGAGTACACCTACACGCTCGCGCTTCCGAAAATCGGCCTGTACTATTCGCCGGGGCGGGAGCATTGCGGTGTGGTCAGCGTGATTCCAATCGGGGTGCCTGACAATGTCGTGGAATCGTTCGATTTTAAAGTCAATCTCATTACGCCGGAATTGATCGCATCATTATTGCCGGAAAGAAAGCCCAATGGCCACAAGGGGGATTTCGGCAAGCTGTTTATTCTGGCCGGATCGACCGGACTGACCGGCGCGGCGGCGCTGGCCGCGACGGCATCGGCGCGAACCGGGCTGGGGCTGGTCACGGTCGGTTGTCCGGCGACGTTGAATCCGATTCTGGAGACGAAATTGACCGAGGCGATGACTGTCCCGCTTCCGGACGTCGGCAAAAAAGGTCTGCTGGCGCTTCGCGGACTCGGTGAGATACGAAAACAGATTGCACAGCGCGATGCGGCGATTATCGGCCCGGGGATCGGAACGCATCATGAGACGAAAGAGTTGATTCAGCGGCTGGTCGGATCATTGGAATGTCCGGCGATTATCGACGCCGACGGATTGAATGCGTTCGCCAAAGATCGCGCGGCGCTGACCGGTGATCATCGGGCACTGGTATTGACCCCGCATCCGGGTGAGTTGCGGCGATTGATCGACGAGGATATCCCGGAAGAAATTCCTGAGCTGTATGACTTGCTTCGCGCCTATGCGGTGAAATACCATGCGGTGATCGTGTATAAGGCATCGCCGACGGTGGTCGTCGATACCGACGGACAGGCGTATCTCAATCCGACCGGCAACAACGGTATGGCCACCGGGGGAACGGGCGACGTGTTGTCGGGGATGATCGGGTCGTTTCTGGCGCAGGGATTGAGCGCGCGCGATTCTGCGCTGTGTGGGGTGTATGTGCACGGGCTGGCGGGGGATCTGGCGACAGCGGAAATCGGGCCGCGTTCGCTGATCGCGGGTGACCTGATCGATTACATCTCCGAGGCGTTCTGGTTGATCGAATCCCACGACATCGCATAGCGATATTCGTCAAACTATCGCAAAAACATTTGGCTCCTTTCATCGTCTCTATAAGTATGACAATCTGACACGATTATTACAGCAAGGAGTCAATGGTGAAAATACTCGTAATCGGCGGGACTCGCTTTCTGGGGCGGCATCTGGTGGATATCGCTCTTTCACGGGGGCATGAGATGACCTTGTTTCATCGCGGAAATACCAATAAGGGATTATTCGACAAGGCCGAGGAATTGCTGGGGGATCGCGACGGCGATCTGGCGCAACTTGACAATCGAACCTGGGATACGGCAATCGATACCTGCGGATATTTTCCCCGAATCGTGACCAAGTCGGCGGAGAAACTAAAGAATTCCGTCGGACAATACGTTTTCATCTCCAGTGTCAGTGTGTACCGCGATATGGATACGATCGGTTTGGACGAATCGGCGGCGGTGCGAACGATCGAGGATGAAACGGTCGAGGAAATTACCGGCGAAACGTACGGTGCACTGAAGGCGCTTTGCGAGAAAGCCGTGCAGGAACGATTTCCGCAAAGGACGCTGATCGTGCGTCCGGGATTGATTGTCGGCCCGCATGACCCGTCGGATCGCTTCACTTACTGGGTGCGCCGGGTTGCGCAGGGTGGTGAACTGCTGGCGCCGGAACCGAAAGATTTGCGAACGCAGTTGATCGATGCCCGCGATTTATCGGCGTGGATACTCGACCGGGTGGAGGAAAAACATGCCGGGGTGTATCATGCCACCGGCCCGAAAGACGATCTGACCATGCAAGCGTTACTGTATGAACTAAACCGGACGTTCGATCAGAAGGCCGATCCGGTCTGGCTGACGGAGAAATTCCTGCTTGATAATGACGTTGCCCCGTGGACGGAACTGCCGATGTGGTTGGTGCAGGAAAAAGGGATGATGGCGGTGAATGTGTCGAATGTGTTTGCATCCGGGCTGGTTTGTCGTCCTATTGCCGAAACCGCCCGCGACGTGCTGGCATGGGATACAACGCGTCCGACCGATATCGAGTATTTTGCCGGAATGAAACCGGAACGCGAGGCGGAGTTGCTGAAAGCCTGGAAAACGTCGCGGTCCTGATCAGGACTCGGCCAGGTATTTTTCCAGCCAGCTTTTACGAAGACGGTCGATTTCTTTGTATGTCCCGTCTTTGAGTGCGACATGTGTCCCGCCCGTGATAATCTCAAAACGATGCGGGATGCCGAACTCCTCGAGCTTTTGCGCCAGAATCTGCGACTGTTCCAACGGTACCACGGTGTCATTGTCACCATGCATGATCAACAGGGGACAGTCGCGGGGAAATCGGTCGGCGATATGCACCGCCGAGATGCTTTGGATTTTTTCCTGTCGCTCTTTTTCGTCCAAATTTCCGAACTGCCTTTCAAGCAATATCTGAAAATCCGGGCGACCTTCTGCGAGTCGTTCGAGATCGGTGATGCCGGCATGAACGATCGCGCATTTGAAACCGTCATGCGCAACCAGCGCCCGATAAGTCGTCATCCCGCCCCGGCTGGCCCCTTCGATGGCGACACGGTCGGGGTCGGCCTGGGGGATGTTTTTGGCGACTTCGATCATGTTCAGCGCGTCGGTCAAATCCTCGCCGCCCCAGTCCTCGACTCCCTCGCCTCCCTTGTTGCCGCGATAGTGCGTCGCCAGTACGACATACCCCCAAACGGCGGTGGACGCGAGCACCAAAAAGGCGGACAGGTCGGTGAGCGCGCCCTTATCACCTAATCCGCCGCGATTCCAGATCAACACCGGATACGGGCCGTCACCGGCGGGTCTCGCCAGACATCCCCGAACGGTCAATTCACCTGAGAGATAACTGATTTTTTCGACAACGGTTCGTTCGAACAACTCCGCACCGTACGCCTGCTCGACAAACCGGGCGGCGCTTTTTTTCAGCGTGACCGTTTCGCGACTTCGAATAATACCATCGGTAATCGGCATGAATGCACTCTTTCGTTTAAAAAGTCATGGTCAGATGGAAGCCGAGATGCAGTTGAATCGACGAAAAATCGTGCGGAATTTTGGACAGTTTCAGTCCGGTGTCGTCGTAATCTTCAGTCGCGGGATCATCGCCGTACCAACTTTGAGTCTGTTCGCCGGATACGTTCATGTAAGTCAGTTTCGTATGCAGTCCGAAATAAAACCGCTGATTTGCGCTGACATGGGACAACAGGAATTTCCCCTTGTATTCGGCCGTAATGCCGTAACCGGTTCCGTCGGCTTCGGCGTCTTTATAGCGCAATAAGTGATTGTCGTAATCCGAAACAAAGACCGGGCCGACCGATGCGGACAGGCATCCCTCTGACATAATCCGCGAACGATGCGTCAAACTCGCGCCGAAAGTCGGCATGGCATAAGTGACTTCGTAATCCAGCGCGTCTTCGGTTCCCACAATGTCATGGCGCACGCCGAAATCGTCCATTTGCCAGCCATCATAGCCGATAATATCATAATCGAAGCGTTGATAGACAAGCCCCAGGGTCATGCCGATATCCGAATTCCTGCCGTGATGGAAATACCGGGTCGCGGCAAGATCGACCGTGACCGCTTTCAATTCGGCGTCGGATTCGGTGTGACTGAACTGCACCAGTTGCGTCTGGCCGCCGCCCTGCCAGTCGTCGTCGATCATCTCGCTTCGGGGATCATTGACATTGACATGCACGACGGCCGAAAGCTCCCAGTCCCGATCTCCTCCGCTGAAGTATGACAGATTCATCCCAGCACCGACCATGACCATATCGAGCGGAAATTTTAATTCGCTTTTTATGCGGGCGGTCCCGAGAGTCTCGTCCAGGTACTTGAAATCCATGACATACTTGGTATGACCGAAATGTACGGCGACCGACGGCGCGAACGAAAACCGGAGTTCATCCTCCGGAACCGGTTGTCCCTCGATTTGCGCCGATACTCCGCCGGCGATCAAAACAAGAATAATTCCCAGTATTTTCGCCGGTAATTTCATGATCGTTCCCTATTCGTGTTGATGTATCTCTGTAACGTTCATTGTTGCCGCTATGTTGACTATTGCGTCTCCAATTTCACGGTCGTGACCGGGCCGAACGTATCCGGGGGATTGTCGAACAGCTCCTTGTTGCCGGTGATGACAAAAACAATGTTTTTCGTGTCCAGATACTGTTTGACCACGCGGTTGCAATCCTCCAGCGTGACCGCCTGATATGCCTCCAAATCGCGTTGCAGTTGATCGGGCGGGAATCCGTTCAGCTCCAGTCTGGCTTTGGCGTTGACGATTTTCGACGGAGTATCGAACTGAAAGACATAGGAATTGACAATCGACTCTTTGGCCAGTTCCATTTCCTCTGTGGTGATTCCGTTTTCCTTTACTTCGTTCATGATATCGAGCATCATCTGCGCCGCCTTCGACATGGCGTCGGCGCGGGTTTGGCAGTAGCCGAACCAGGTTCCGCCCAGCGGGCGAGTCCAGAGATACGATCCGACCGAGTACGCCAGCCCGGCGGTGGTGCGAACCCGCATGGTGAGCCGCGAGGAAAATCCCCCGCCGCCCATGGCGAAATTGAGAATGTCCAGCGCGTAACGGTCGGGATTCCTATCGTCGATGCCAATCTGTCCGAACCGAAGTTGCGCCTGATTGATATCACGCTCGACATAATACACGCCGGGTTGGTATTGCGGCGCGGCTTTGGGAACCTCCGTGACGGTTATGTCCGCGCGGGGCCAGTCGCCGAAGTATTGATCGATAACGCTTTGCAATTGCGCCAATGTCAAATCGCCCGACACGGCCAGAATGCAGTTTTCGGGATGATAGTATCGGTCGTACTGGGCGCGAACGTCGTCTGCCGTGATATTGTCGATGGTTTTCAGCGACGGGTAATTGCCGTAAGGATGCCCGGCGTACAGCGTCTGATAATAAATGCGCCGGGTGACATCGCCGGGATCGTCGTTGCGGCGGAGAATGCGTTCCCTGGTGTTGGATAATTCCAGCGCCAGTTTGGCCGAATCGAACGCGGGACGTAAAAGAATATCCGAGAATATCGCCAGTACCGTGTCGAAATCCTTTCTCAGGCAGGACATGTCAAGCGAGAGATAATCCTCGTCGGCGCCGCTGGATATTCTCGCCGCGAGATAATCGAGATCGAAATCGACCTGATCGGGCGGGCGCGTTCCTGCCCCGCCGGATCGCATGACCGTCGCGGTGATGGCCGTCAACCC
>CAZVNK010000005.1:0-21501 GCA_964628115.1 uncultured Ignavibacteriaceae bacterium
CCTCAACCGATTTCACATGCGAATCATTAATTGATGAAAATTCTTTATAAAAATCACCAACCATTATTTCTTCGAGAATAAATTGATCGGAATTCGCTTGAATATGCTCGATCATCTTTGTGATGTTAAATTCAAAAATTCCATTTGGTTCACGCCGCCGACGACTTCTTCGGCGTCGATTTGTATGTCACTGAAAAAACCAAGCCCATAGAGCCGTTTGACGGCGTTGGGAATGGTGGAGGGACTGATGTTGTCGCCGATATTGAAACTTGCGACCGACAGGATCAGATTCGACGAAGCGGTGCGGTTTCCCTCGATTGACACCTCGGCAATATTCAATTGTTGACCGACCGCGCCGGATGCCAGAAGCACCGACAGGACGGCAAACAAGAGAAAAGACCGGAAATGACGATGTTCCGGTCTATGCAGTAGGCTTTTTAAATATGCGTGTTTCAATTTTCCGGAGAGATTATTTTCTTAATCTTAAGCTCGGTAAATTTTTGCCGATGTCCCCTGGTGCGGCGGTATTTGGTCCGTCGCTTGAATTTATACACCGTTATTTTTTCTGCCAGACCCTGTTGCACCACTTCAGCCTCGATGTGCGCGGAATCAAGATACGGATTGCCGATTTTCGCATTATCGCCGTCGTTGATGAGCAGAACCTTGTCGAGAGAGATGTTTTCACCGGGTTTCGCGGTCAGATGCGGGACTTTAATCATGTTTCCTTCGGCCACATTGAACTGCAATCCACCTGATTCAAATACAGCATACATTATAACTACCCTCCAATTAACCGATTGGGCCTATTCGTAAATAGGTAAACTTACGCTTTTACTTCCTGCTGTCAAGACAAAATTTAACCTATTATTGTATCAATAGTTATGTCAATGTCTCCGTCATCTCTTTAAACGTTTTTGAAAAGAGGCGGTTCCATAAAAAAATCCAAACAGGTCGGCGCGCCTATCAGTCTATATTATGTGATTGCGAAAACGGAACGGTCGCATATATTAGGCGGTGGATTGTAATATGAAAACTATCCCACGTCAAGACGCCGGACCCGAAATGAACACAACCGAGCCGTTTACATTGGTATCGAGTTATTCGCCACGGGGAGATCAGCCCGAGGCGATCAGGCAGTTGGTGGCGGGTTTGCGAGACGGTCAGTCGCATCAGACCCTGCTGGGGGTGACCGGATCGGGCAAAACCTTCACGATCGCCAATGTCATCGAGCAGTATCGTCGGCCGACATTGGTCATTTCGCACAACAAGACGCTGGCGGCGCAGTTGTACGGCGAGTTGAAGGCGTTTTTCCCCAAAAACGCCGTGGAGTTTTTTATCAGTTACTATGATTATTATCAGCCGGAAGCGTATCTTCCGACCACGGATACCTATATCGAAAAAGACACGTCGATGAACGAGGATATCGACCGCCTGCGGCTTCGCGCGACGGCATCACTGCTGGAGCGGGAGGACGTGATCATCGTGGCATCGGTTTCCTGTATCTACGGACTCGGTTCGCCAAAGGATTACAAGGAGCAGTTGCTGTTTCTCGAAACGGGACAGGAGGTGGAACGCAACGGTTTGATCCGGTCATTGATCGATATTCATTACAACCGCAACGATATTGATTTTTCACGCGGGAATTTCCGGGTGCGGGGCGATGTGATCGAGTTGATGCCGGCCTATCAGGAAACGGCGTTGCGAATCGAGCTGTTCGGCGATGAAATCGAAAAGATTAGCGAACTTGATCCGTTGACGGGGGAAATTCTTGCCGAGCGAAACAAGATTGCCGTCTATCCGGCCAAACATTTCGTCACGAGTCATCCGCAGTTGCGGAAGGCAATCAAGGCCATCAATGAAGAACTTGCGGCACGGTTGGAGAAACTGCGCGCGGCGGGAAAACTGCTGGAGGCGCAGAGGCTGGAATCGCGGACGCGGTATGATCTGGAGATGATGAAAGAAATCGGATATTGCAGTGGGATCGAGAATTATTCGCGACACCTGACCGGACGCAAGACCGGAGAGCGGCCGTATACGCTGATCGACTTTTTCCCGGAGGATTTTCTGGTCATTATCGACGAGTCGCATCAAACCGTCCCGCAAATCCGCGGGATGTTCGCCGGGGATCGTTCTCGCAAGGAAGTGTTGGTGGAGCACGGTTTTCGGCTTCCATCGGCGCTGGACAATCGTCCGCTGTATTTCGACGAGTTCGAAGCGCTGACCCGTCGGAAGATTTTCGTGTCGGCGACGCCGGCCGATTATGAACTGGAAAAAAGCGAAGGTGTGGTGGTGGAGCAGATTATCCGCCCGACCGGTTTGTGTGATCCGAAAATATCGATTCGACCGCTGGCGACCCAGGTCGACGATTTGATCGATGAAATCCATCGCCGTACCGCCGACGGGGAACGCGTGCTGGTAACCACCCTGACCAAACGGATGGCGGAAGACCTCAGCGATTATCTGGGCAAGCTGAATATTCGGGTGCGCTATTTGCACAGCGAAATCGACGCCATCGACCGAACCGAAATCATTCGCGATTTGCGGCTGGCGGAGTTCGACGTGCTGGTGGGAATCAACCTGCTTCGGGAGGGCTTGGATTTGCCGGAAGTGTCGCTGGTGGCGATCCTGGACGCGGACAAGGAAGGATTTCTCCGGTCGGAGCGGTCGCTGATTCAGACCGCCGGACGGGCCGCGCGCAACAAGAACGGTGAGGTGATTTTTTACGCCGACAAGATAACCGACTCGATGCGAAAGGCGCTCGATGAAACGGAACGCAGACGGGTCAGGCAGACGGCGTACAATACGGAGCATAATATCAATCCCGAAACGATATTCAAAACACGCGAGGAAATCCTGCGGGCGACCAGGTTCGCCGACACCAAGACCGACGAACCGGAGGCGTTCGAAAAGCCGAATTATTTTTCCGAAATGACGGCGGAAGATCAAATCGCGTTTATGCTGAAGGCGATGAACAAGGCGGCATCCAATTTGGAATTCGAAACGGCCGCGGCGATTCGCGATGAAATAAAAAACCTGAAAGCGGAACTGAAAAATAAACGGAAAAGATAATACCATGAAGACACAAATACTTTTAGGGCTATTGGCCGTCGCAATCATATTGGGAGTGGGGTGTACGGATGAACGAGAAGTGGTCACTCCCACCTATCAGGAACAGATTTATGATTTTATCACGCAAACCGAGGACGGCCGGCAGTTGTTCACGCAGGATTTATTGGCAAATGTCCCGTTTGCCCGCGATGAAAGCGGTGAGCTTTATTATTATGTGACAGATTCCGTCATCCGGTCGATGCAAATAACGATCGGGAGTACGCCGAAGGATATCGATCCGTACGATGACGTCTATGACGCCCTGGCGGACGTGTACGATGTCTTTTACGGTCGCATGATGCGGATTTCGGGGACCGATACGACCATGGCGTACCAGTTTCGGACCGGGGTAAGCAGATACGGTTATTTTCTGAAACTGTATGATGATGCTTTTTCCATGATGGGCTGGCGGTTTCGCGGCTTTTACAGCGAAGGCAACAGCCGTAATGCCAACCGTGTCATCACCAGCTCGAACGGGCAGACTGAGATCGCCGCCGATGGGCAATTCGATGATCCTCCCAGTCCGTATGGCGCACATACGACCAATTATATCATGTATGACACGATTCCCATTTTCACGATGGGGGATTCGCTGACATTTTCCAGTTCGCAGGCGGATCGATTTTCGGTAAGGACGTCGCCGACGGCCGTAAAGGGTCTGTCCACGACGCTTAACAATATGACGTACAAGACCGGTTGGCGAACATCTGGGGTGGGGGAGCCGTTTCACCGGCTGGTGCTGGTTGAGGGGCCGGAACAATTCCATGTCGACACGGTCGATTATGATATCCCGATTGTCGATTCACTTCTGATCAGATTGACCGATTACGTGGTTTTCTACAAGATTCAGTAAGCCGCATTGATTTTTGTTGATTCTCTTTAGTCCCTTGTGGTACCTTCGAACCATATTTAGGGACAATTACTTCACATTATCCAAGGAGGAACGATGTCACACACGCAACGCAAACTATTACCGTTATTGTTACTCGTGGTGATCCTGTCCGGCCTGGCCGGATGTGGTACGCAGATTCCGTCCGGTCATCGGGGAGTGTTTTACTACAAGTTCGGTGACGGAACGGAGATGGGGACAATATACTCGGAAGGGTTCAACTGGCATTTGCCATGGAACAACATGTTCGTGTACAAGGTACAGCTTGAGGAACGCAAAGAGGATTTGACGGTGCTGTCGTCGGACGGCGCCACGATCGGGTTGGAGGTAACGCTTTGGTTCCGACCGGAGTTCAGTCGGCTCGACTCCCTTCAGATCACGGTCGGCCCCGATTCTTTCAACGTCGCCGTGGCGCCCGCGATTCGCGGCGTGGCACGAAGCGTGGTCGGTCGCTATAAGCCGGAGGAAATCTATTCCTCGCGGCGGGAGACGATCGCCAATGAGATTTTAACGGAGATGCAGAAATTGATGTCGGTGAAATTTATCAACATGGAGAATGTCATCATTCGCAATGTTCTTCTCCCGGCGCGGATTACCGAGGCCATCAACGCCAAACTGACGGCAGATCAGGAACAGCAGAAGATGGAATTCGTCCTGCTCAAGGAAAAACAGGAAGCGGAGCGTAAACGAATCGAGGCGCAGGGCATAGCGGATTTCCAGAAAATCGTGGCATCGGGTGTGACGCCGTCCCTGTTGACATGGAAGGGTATTGAGGCCACGGAAAAGCTGGCGGAATCCCCCAATACCAAGATCGTGATCATCGGCAATACCAAGAACGGTTTACCGATCATATTGGGTGATAACAAGTAAGAATGTGGAAGCGGGCCGTCGCGAGGGGGATACGGCGGCCCGTTCAACCGATCGTTTATTTCAAAACGACCATTTTTCTGGTCCGGGATTCTGTCCCGGCGGTAATTCTATAGAAATACACGCCGCTGGCGACGTCGCGCCCATGATCATCGGAGCCGTCCCACACGACTGTATGACTGCCGGCGCTCTGGCGTTCGTTTATCAGCGTTCTGGTTTTTCTTCCCAGAATATTATAAATGTCGACGGTGACTCGTGTCGCCGTCGGCAGGGCATACGTGATGGTGGTGGCGGGATTGAAGGGATTGGGGTAATTTTGCGCGACGCTGAACGTTTTCGGAAGAATCGGTTCGTCGTTGTCCCTGATATCGGTCGGATCCTGTGAGATAATCGCAGTCAGAAGTTGTGCACTCTCCTCCCAATTCATGTGCCAGGGGTGAAATAGGAACGTATAGCACCATCCGCCGTCGGGTTGAAAACGAATCCCGCAGGGAAGATTCTCATATAATGAAGTCGCAGGATATGCTGAATGATACGTGTACAGTAATTCGGTTCCGTCTCGACCGCACAACGTGCCGGTTTGCGGCGGGGTTGAATACATCCAAAACTGAAATTGCTTGGTCAGGTTATTCCACCAGAAAAAACCGGTGTCGACATGTAAATCCGGCAATCCGGTATGCTCGGATTCGGCGTGAATCAGGCCGCCGATGGTGTCGGCGTCATCAAGAATGTCTCGGATATACAGCCCGAGTCCTGAAACCGAAATGGAATCCAACCCGAGAATGTCGTATGGGTAATCCCCTTCCGTATATTGGCGGTCAAGATGTTCAAAATCGTGGGTCAGCATCTTGCCCTGCATCCCCCCGACATAAATAGCGTTGCCGTCGGTTTTTACATAATCACGCAGGATATCATCGAACGGCACCAGAAAATCGTATCGTTCATTCATCGGTTTCAGGATGTTTTCGTCGATTATGACATACCGGTAGGGGATCAAACTCGCCCAGCTGAAGCAGGTGGAATCGGGACAGGGGTGATAACATATTCCTCCGGGACAGATGCTTTCCCTGGTGGAATCACTCAGGATGAAATAATCGTATTCATATTCATTCAGGGCCTGATCGTAAAAAGCAATAACCGAGTCCATTTTTTCGATGTTGGCCGTCCCATAGGCATTTTCCAGAATGACCAGAACGTCTTTGGTGGGTTCGCCATGAGCGTAAACGTGAATAGTGTGCGAGGTATCGGATTCCTGGCAGGAGTCGTCGACCGCGGTGATAATGTAGAACACCTCCTCGTTTGAGAGGATATCGGTAAAAAAGGTGTCGGGGGCGGTCACCTGTGCGTACGGTTCCATGTGATAGAAATAATACCAGATCGTATCGGCGTCGTTGACCACGGGCATGGAATCGCATATGGGGCGATCTTGAATGCGAATGTTAATCGAGATTCTCGGAATATAACGCTGGGAATATTCGAAACGGCCTGCAAAGCGATATATGTTATAGTGAACGATATCCGCGCCCGTTGATGGATTCCAGGTGATGGTTGTTTCATTCGTTCCCGCGATATAGCGGGGTTCGGGGTCGACGTTAGGCGGCGCCGGTGCACCACAGGTGAAATAGATAGGCCGCGACATGGCGCCTTCCGAGAAAAACGTGGCTGTCGACACCGATGCGAAATAGGTGACGCCATCCTCAAGACCATCGATGACATATTCGTTTCCGTTTACCGGACCGTCGACCGTCACCAGCTCCATGTCGCTGGTATCGCGGTCACCGACGACTATTTCTTTAAAGAGAATCTGGTCCTGCGGTACCGGTTTTATATAGACGTTGTATCCGATAATATCTGAGTGTTCACGTTCCACCCATGATATGGTTGCGGTGCTTTCATCTGATGATTGCAGGGCAACACCCTGAACGGGGCCCATTTGCAAAGCGAGAGCATAATTCGATGCGTACAACAATTTGGCGGCGTCGGCGTTGGCGATCAAGTCACTGAAATTCAGTTCGGCATAATATACGTCGGGATCATACATATCGTAATTGTCATCGAAATTGGCCGGATTCCGATGTACGTTCTCACCGCCGACAAAGGCATAGACCAGATGAATCGAATCACCGGGCTGAACATCATAAGGGCCGAACGAGTACACGAAGCGGGCATCCATGCCGAACAGGTCGGCCAGACCTTCCGAGGGAAAGTCTATCCAACCGTCGGTTTCTCCGATCATGGCGGCATGGCTGAGATCATAATCGTTCTCGTCATGAGCCAGCATGTAGTACTTGTCAATATCGGTTCCCGGATTACCAAGCACGCTGTCACTGAAATAGTGGGTTTGACTTGGGGGATTGCCCACGTATTGGGGGCCCCAGTTAAAACCGGTGGCATTTGACCCTATCCACCAGTTAAAGTTGGTGTCGGCGGCGGGTGGATCGGAATCGATCAATATCAGGCCGATCGCGCCGCGCACGTCATACTGATGCCATTCGCCATTATCGTCCGGGTCGCCATCGTTGTCGATAATGTAGGGAATGCCGGCCTCGTTCAAATAACCGACCAGATCATCTTCATGTCCGAAAGGTGCCGTCGGTCCCTTATCGTGCCAGATATCGGCATCGAAATACATGCCCACGTACATGTGTTCGATGAGGAGATCTCCGATGTTTTTAATATAGGCATCGAAAATAATAAAATCGTCATAAGGGGAGTACGCCCAACTACGACTTCGTTCGGTAATGTGCAGGCATTGCAGACGCGCCGAGTCGGAATAGGGATATACAGGAATCGTGTCGGTAAAAACGGCCGTAAACTGCTTGTCGGCGGGGCCGGCGGTTAATACGACGGAACCCTCGGGATCGGGAGGTTGGAAATCCTCGGGTTCTACGTAAGTACCGTCGAAACCCAATGAGGTCAGCGTGTCGCCGTCAATGATACCGCCTATCCACAGGTTGGCTCCCCAAAGATAGTTGCGGCCGCTCTCTCGTGGAAAAACGAAAGACGGCGCATAGTCGCCGGTTTCGGAAAAGCTGACAATGTTGTTTCCGTAATTGCCATGACCGGTGATGGTCATGCCGACGTTGCCGATGGCATGGACGCCGACCAACTGGGGCCAGTCGATTGGGTATTCGATGGCCGAGGTGGTGAGGGAGGTGGGGACTCTGCCCGTGGGCAGTGATGGAGATTTACTCATTGTGAGAGGTGTGGCAAGTGTGAGGATGGCGCCAACGATAATGGCGATATGAAGTATTTTCATGTTAGCCTCACGATCAATAGACCAGTGAAGGCAATCGACATACATAAGCTTTGTAATAATATACTCATGAATAGTCCCTATACCAAGCCCAATTGACATCTTGACGTGTCATCAGGACCTCGCGTTTAATCGATTTTCTTTGCCTGTGCATTTGTCTGCATATTAGTTGCATGAGAAACTGATTCCTTTCAATCATAAACAGTCGGCACAAGACATGAGTGTATTCCGGTCGCATGGAAGAGCGGGGAAAGGGTGCATTTCTAACATATTGTCGGGCAATAAGAACGTGACTCGGATGGTAACGAACGGGCTAGAATTCCCATATTATTGTATGATTTTGATATTTCGAGAGACAATCGTTATTAAAGGCAAGGTAATTGCATGATAAGGAAACGCATCATGGCCCTGAAATGAATCGAGGGTACGGGCCGGGTGATAAGGGAAATGTCGTTAGGCGAGTACAAGCACGAGGTTAGGAATCTAATTTATTGCGCAGTAAGAGATTGTAGTTAATGTTATGAGCAAATATCACTTGACATACCGTCATTACGGGGTATATTGAAATGGCTATTGATAACGTTTATATACCGCACTGTTGTACCGGCAAAAAGGCTTTATCGTCTCAAGAAATCTTGAGCAAAGCAAGTAATAAAGATGTCTATGAGATTTATTTTACGTCGTTAAAGGGGATGTCATATACTTTGATCATGATGTTCTGATTCGATAACGACGTTAAGTTACTTATATCTTTGGAGGAATAATGCGTGGGTTAAAGCTATTCATAGGGACTACCCTATCACTTACCCTCACCTTGTTTTTAGTACCGCTCACCGCCACTGCACATAGTACTGCATACCCGCAACATCCAAGTTTATCTCCGGCAGGAGAAACCTCCTCCGGTGGCGCGGGCGATTCGGGTGTCACGCCCGAAGCCGACTCGCAGACCAAAGCGAATGCCGAGGGAGTATTGATCCCTCCTGATACCCCTTTGCCGGAAAGCGGCTCGGATTTACAGCTATTGGCGTCCGATCCGAACTGCCCGCCGAACGAGCCGCCCTATTTCGATCCGTTCACGGACGTCGACACGATGGCGCTTTGTCTCGGCGAAACGATTTATGACACGATTATCGCGGTCGATCCCGATGCCGACCAGACCATCACCCTCACGATGGTTACCGGCCCGGGATCGTTTGTTTCGACACCATCGACGTCGCCGGTAACCGGCTACTATGAGTACCTGCCGACGTCGGCGGAGACGTTCGACGTGACCTTCAGAGTGTACGACGATGCCGGTGACACCACCGAGGCGACTAAAAGTTACGTGGTGTTTATCAACGAGCCGCCGCAGATTGTCACGGGTGACACGACTGTGTTCAAATGCTGGGCCGGCCAGGTTTTGTCGTATGACATTATTGCCGAGGATGCGGAAGACGATGAGGTCGAATTCGGTTTGTTATCGTCGTACGGTAGTATCGATCCGCAAACCGGAGAGTTGACCTTTGCCGCCGACAGTTCCGGCGTGTATTGTTTCGATGTTACCGCAACCGACATCTGCGGTTCGGACACCGTGTCGATTTGTGTCACGGTGCAAACCAATACCATGCCGTTCGTAAACGGATTTACGGACAAGTACGTTTTGTGTCGTCCGCCGGAGTCGATTTGTTTCGACGTGACCGCGACCGATCTCGAGAATGATTCGCTGGTCATCACCATGGTCGAGGGGCCGGGAACGTTTACCCAGACGGAAAACATGCTGGGACAAACCTGTTTCATGCCGAACGACGTCGATTCGGCGGATTACGTCTTTATCTATGAAGTGACCGATCCCTGCCGCCGCGACGAGTACGACAAGTGTACGACCTGTCCGCCGGTGCCGAGAGACACGGTTATTATCACGGTTATTCTGCAGGACGGCGTGGAGCTTTCCTGCCCGAACGACACGACGCTCTTTTTATGCGCGCCCGAAATGGTGTGTGTCCCGGTGGGCGGAATCCCGCAGGACGCGACGATTACCGTGACTCCGGAAACCGCCTGGTATGACGCCCAGACGGGGACGGTGTGTTTTGAGGCCGACGCGACCATGCAAGAGACGTTCACCATTACGGTCGAGAATGAATGCGGAATCGACAGTTGTCAATTCGTGGCGGACGTGACGATGAACGCCCCGCCCGTGGTGACCGTCGATGACAGCACGGTTTTTCTCTGTGAATTGACGGATATCTGTTTCCCGGTTACGGTTTCCGATATCGATATGAATATCGTTGATACCAACCTGATCGGCGACGGGACACTGTCCGGCGGGTATGTCTGTTTCAGGCCGACCACCGCCGGTGAATATGAATTTGTCATCTCGGCTATCGACGAATGCGGAGCGGAAGCGGTAGATACGGCGGTGATTACCGTCATCGAAAACACGCCGCCGACGCTGAGTATCCCGGATGATTTCGCGGAGACGCTTTGTGAACCTGAAGAAATTTGTTTCCCGATTGAAATCGGCGATGCGGAGGGGAATATTCAAATCGTGTCGGTGAATCCCGATGGGTATTTCAATTCCGCCAATAGTACGGTTTGTTTCACGCCGCAAAGCGCCGGTGAATATCGGTTCGAGATTACCGTAACGGATTCCTGTTACACTTCGGCGGTGGACACCGTGAACGTGACGGTAACGTTCGGCGAAACGGCGACGATCGACTGCCCGGACGGTCCCATATACAAGGACATGTGCGGATCGGGGCAGGTCTGCCATCCGTTGACGATCACGCCCGCCGATGCCGTCGTGCAAATTACCAATGATCTTATCATGGCCACGTATGAAAACGGCGAAATCTGTTTTCATGCGGACACGTCGGGAACCTATGTGTTCGACGTGACCGCCGAAGCGGAATGCGGAAGCGCATCCTGTCAGTTGACATTCGTGGTTAGCGTCGATGAGACACTCGATATCGTATGCCCGGGGGACACCTCGGTCTTTATTTGCGAACCGGACACGCTCTGTTTTGAGGTCGACGGCATCCCGGCGACGGCCACGGTTACCGTGACGCCGCCCTCGGCCTGGTACAACGCCGAAAACGGAACGGTGTGCTTTTATACCAACTGCTCGGTCGAAAAGGATTTGACCGTTATCGTGGAAGGCGAATGCAGTATCGACAGTTGCATGTTTACCGTCGACGTGACGATGAATTCCCGTCCGCTGGTTGTCATGCAACCGGATACGCTCGTGGAACTGTGCGATACGGAATGGATCGCGCTTTCGGTCGCGGTCGATGATATCGATCATAACATCGACACCGTGATCGTCACCGACGGCGCCACGTACAGCGCTTTTCTCGGCCGGGTGTTTTACCGCGTCGAGGAACCGGGAGAATTCCCGGTGCTGGTTCGCGCGATCGACGAATGCGGCGCGTATCACACCGACACGACCGTAGTGACGGTTATCATGAATACGCCGCCGGCGGTCGATGCGGGCCCCGATCAGGATTTGATGTTGTGCAATTTGACCGAAATCTGCTTCGACGTGGAAATCACCGATAACAACCTGGCGCGAGTGATTGTCCTGCCGGACGGTGAATACGATGCCCAAACCGGGCAGGTGTGTTTCACGCCTTCGGATACCGGGACGTTTGCGTTTATCGTCGAAGCGTACGATTATTGCAATGTAATGTCGGCGGATACGGTGAATATTCACGTGTCACTCAACGTCGCACCGGTGGTGATCTCCGCCCCCGACAAAGCCGTGACGATATGCGAGGCGACGGAAATCTGCTTCCCGGTCACGATTGACGACAGCGACGACAATATCGAAACGATCACGGTCTCCATGAATGGTGTCTATGAAAACGACACGGTCTGTTTCATGGCAGAAGAGGCGGGGACGTATCAACTGATTACCACCGCAACTGATATTTGCGGCGCGGTGGCGGCGGATACGACGGTAATCACCGTTATTATGAATATTCCGCCGTTCGTTTTGGCCGCCGATGATTTCGAAGTTTTTCAATGCGATTTTGAAGAGATATGTTTTCAGGATACGGTCGGCGACGTGGACGGCAATTTGCAGTCGGTGACGGTGAATTACGGTTCTTATGACCCGATAACGGCGACGATATGTTTCACCCCCGATACGGTCGGCGTGTATGCCATTACGCTGACCGCCGTCGATAGTTGCGGTGAAACGGCCGAAGGCACCACGCTGGTAACGGTGACTACCGGGCCGGCGGCGGAGATTACCTGTCCGATCGATCCTTTCAATGTATTTACCTGCGAGGCGTTTCAATACTGCATTCCGCTGGAGATCACTCCCCCGAATGCGCAAGTCACGCCGTCGTACGGAATCTATGAAAACAGCCAGTTGTGCGTTGATATCGACACGGCCGGATGGTATTCGATAGACGTTATCGCGGACGGACCGTGCGGTAGCGATACTTGCACCGTCGCAGTCGAGGTCGTTTTCGGCGATACGCCGGAGTTGACTTGTCCGGGCGACACCTCGGTATTTCTCTGCGGGCCGTCGGACATCTGCCGACCGCTGACGGTCGATCCGGTGAGCGCCGAAGTGACCATTTCGCCGATTGGAACGTATGCCGAGGGGCAGGTTTGTTTCACAGCGGATACGGCGGGCCATTACGTACTGACGGCGGTTGCGAGTGACGCCTGCGGCGAGGATACCTGTGAACTGATTGTCGACGTGTCATTCAATACCGCGCCGACGGTTATGGCGGGTCCCGACACGAGTTATTTCCAATGTGTGTTTGAAGAAATCTGTCGTCCGGTAACGATCGGCGACGTTGATGATAATATCGATTCCGTACGGGTCACGCCGCTCGGAAGTTATAACGAGAATGAATCCACGGTCTGCTTTACGCCTCCCGGTGAGGGGACGTACTGCCTGATCGTGACCGCGTATGACGCCTGCGACGAGACGAGGGCGGATACGGTTTGCATTACCGTCACGACGGGTGAATACGCGACTATCGAATGTCCAGAGCCGACCGAACGCCATTTGTGCGAATCTGAAGCGATCTGTGTCCCGTTGACCATCGAACCGGCTTCGGCAGAGGTGACGGTATCGTACGGGGCGTTCGATGACGGGCAATTATGTTTCCTTGCCGACACGGCGGGGATCTATACGGTCAAAGTGATCGCGACCGAGTCGTGCGGAGCGGACACCTGCGACGTCGTCGTCACCGTGATTTTCGACGATGAAGCCGAGATTGTCTGTCCCGAATTGCCGGTAACGTCGACCTTGTGCGGACCGGATTCCATTTCGGTGCCGTTGGTCATCACGCCCAATACGGCTACGGTGACGGTGTCTCCGGTCGGCAAATACGACTTTTCACGACATGTGATCAGGATATACGCCGATACCAGCGGAATGTATGAATTGACGGTGATCGCCGACGCTCCCTGCGGCGCCGACACCTGTACCATAACGGTGAACGTGTTGATTATCGGCGTCCCGAAAGTAACCTGTCCCGGCGATTTCGATACGCTGGTGTGTCTTCAGGAAACGTCCGAAATTTGTTTCCCGGTGACGATCGAGGGTGAGGAATACACGGTCGACGTCCTGCCGGACGGAGAGATCAGCGGCAATATGGCCTGCATTCCGATCGACGGACCGGGAGTATACGCAACGCGGATAATCGCCGAGTCGATCTGCGGCGCCGATACCTGTGAATTCGAGTTGACGGTTGTCGAAAACCTTGCACCGGTGTTGACGGTTCCTGATGAAGTGCTGATTCCGTGGTGTGAGGGCGACGAAGGCGAGATATGTATTGACGGCATTTTCGCGTCGGATTTCGAAGGTGATGCGTTGACCTTCACGCAGACCTGCGGTGTAGGTATGTTTAACCTGATGACGGCTGACAGCGGCGTGCTGTGTTTCGAACCTGATGCCTATGACACGACGTATGACTTCTGTATTTCCGTCGATGATGGTTGTCAGATGGTGGAGGATACGTTCCAGGTGACATTGTATCCCTCGGCGGTGTGTTCGCTGTGTGTGGTGGCGTCGATCGAAACCGATTCCTGTTACAACGTCGGTATGCGAGTTCCGGTATATGTGACGGCGCAAACCAACGACGAAATCGCGGGATATGATCTGCTTCTTTCATATGATCCGGCGACGTTGGTCTTTTACAGCGCGATACAGGGCAATGCCGTTGACGGCTGGGAGTATTTCACTTACCGTGTCGGTGAAGATGCCTGTATAGGGTGCAGTGAGGGTTCCATTCACCTGGTCGGTATCGCCGATCTCAATGACGGCGATAATCATCCGCCTCAGGAGCAGTTGTTGCCGCAGGGGACGCTGGCGAAACTGGTTATGCAAATATCCAATGATCAGACGCTGGGCGGCATGTACCTTCCGATCGGCTTCCAATGGATGGAATGCGGCGATAACAGTTTTTCGGATCCGGACGGCAATAACCTGTACGTTGATTTGCGAATATACAACAGTTTCGGCCACATGGAGTGGGATGAGTACGATGAAGTTCATTTCCCCGAAGACGAACGGGTTTTCGGGATCGGTGTCCCCGATTCATGTTTGCATGGAGATAAAGTCACACCGATTCGCTGTGTCGAGTTTTACGATGGCGGAATTTGTGTCAAGCATCCCGATTCGATCGACGCGCGAGGCGATATCAATCTGAATGGGATATCGTATGAAATCGCCGACGCGGTGGTGTTTACCAATTACTTCGTATACGGTTACGATGCATTTGTGGTGAGCGTTCCCGGACAAATTGCGGCCAGCGACGTGAATGCCGACGGCTATGCGCTTACCGTTGCCGATCTGGTATATCTCATTCGGGTCATTATCGGCGACGCGGCCCCTTATCCGAAAGTCATTCCATCTGATATGCAGGTCGGAGTGGAGACGGTATGTGCAGACGGCACGATGAACGTGCGAGTCAATTCAAACTACGATATCGGTGCCTGCTGGCTGGTGTTCGAATACGACGGCGTCCAGCCGCTGACTCCGGAGGCACTCCAGTTCCCGTCGGGGATGGAGATGAGGTATGCTATTTCCGACACTGAAGTCAAGGTTTTGGTGTATGGCGGTTTGGAACAAGACGTCAAATTCCAGCCCGGCAATCATGAATTACTCAGCATTCCGTATAATGGCGACGGGGAACTGCGACTGGTACGTTCGGAATTCGCCACGTATGCCGGTGTGCCGCTGGCCAGTACCGCCGGTAATGCGGTCATTCCGCGTGACTTCGGCATCTCACAGAATTATCCGAATCCGTTCAACCCATCGACGTCGTTCGACCTGACATTGCCGAGCGCGGGTTCCTGGCAGATTACGATCATTAACGTTGCCGGTCAGGAAGTGCGCCGTCTGAGCGGCGAAGCCGGCCCGGGAACGGTTACCGAGTCATGGAACGGCTGTGATGATCACGGTCGGCCGGTGGCTTCGGGCGTCTACCTGTATAAGGTGGAATTCGGAGATCAGGTGCAGACCAAAAAGATGATTATGTTGAAATAAACAACCACCTCGATATTATTCCTTCCAAGAGGTCGGTGGAGCTACTCACTCCGCCGGCCTTTATTATTTGTGGTATTTGCCGCCGGCGAGAATGGAAAAGGCGCGGTACAACTGCTCCAGCAGGACCGGCCGCACCAGTTGATGAGACATGGTAAGCGGGGAGAGGGACAGGCGATCGTCGCATTCGGCCATCAGCGCTTTATCCAGACCGTACGCGCCGCCGATGAGGATGTCACAACCGCCGTGTCGTTGCATGAGACGGTTGAACTCTTTTGCCAGCGTGCGGGAATCAACGGAACGTCCCCGCTCGGTCAGCGCGATCGCATATGCCGCACTGAGATGCTTTTTGATAAACGGCGCCTCGCGTTTCATGACGTCCGCCTCGGTGATGTTTTTGGTCTTTTTTATTTCCGACGTACAGGTGAAATCCAGCGATATATATTTCTTCAGAAGGGTGGAATAATGAGTGACGGCGTCGTCAACCCAGCGGTCTTTGTTTTTGCCGACGGCGATGACCTGCACGCGAAACATATCAGCCGGCCAGAGTCTTTACATAGAGGGTGCGGGTGCGTGGGCCGTCGTATTCGCAGAAATAAATACCCTGCCAGGTCCCCAGCACCAGCCGGCCGTCGGCGACGATAACCTGCAGAGACGGGCCGGTCAGGGTTGATTTGATATGGGCGTCGGAATTGCCCTCGGCGTGACGGTGTTGATCCCGTTGCGGAAATTCTCTGCGCAGTTTGTCGAGAATATCATGCACGACGTCGGGGTCGGCGTTTTCATTGATAGTAACGGCGGCGGTGGTATGCGGAACGAACAGGGTGACGACACCGTCCTTTAATCCTGACGAGATAACCAAATCCTGCACGATGGCAGTGATGTTAAGCAGTTGCTCGCGCTGTTGCGTGGTTACCTTCACCCGCTCAAGCATTGAACAACGCCTCCGCGTAACCGGCCGGATCGAAAACCTGAATGTCGTTCAGTCCTTCGCCGAGACCGATGAATTCCACCGGGACTGACAACTCCGCGGCGATGGCGACGATCACGCCGCCCTTGGCGGTACCATCCAATTTGGTGATAATCAAACCGTCGCATCCGACCGCATCCATGAATACTTTCACCTGGGAGACGGCGTTTTGGCCGGTGGTGCCGTCGATAACGAGTTTGGAGAGGACGTTCTCGGCGGGGATGACTTTCTCGGTAACACGACGAATTTTCTCCAGTTCCGCCATCAGGTTGGTTTTGGTGTGCAGTCTTCCGGCGGTGTCGATCAGCAGGAGGTCGACGCCTCGGGCCTTGGCGGCGGTGACGGCATCGAAAGCAATGGAGGCGGGATCGGCGCCGGTTTGGGCGCGGACGATATCGACTCCGGAGCGTTCGCTCCAAATGACCAGTTGTTCCACGGCGGCGGCACGGAACGTATCACAGGCCGCGATCATGACTTTTCGTCCTTCGTTCTTGAAGTGATTGGCCAGTTTTCCGACGGTGGTGGTTTTGCCGCTTCCATTGACTCCGGTAATCAGCCAGACCTGCGGATCATTGCCGTTAAGGTTGAATTCATGACGGTTTTTACCGAGGATTTCGGCGATATCGTTTTGCAACAACCTGACGACGTCATCGCCATCACTCACTTTTTCGCGGGCGCTGTGTTCACGCAGATTCTCGATTATGCGCTCGGTGGCGGCCACGCCGATATCGGATTTCAGAAGCGTTTCCTCGAGTTCATCGAGCAGGTCGGCATCGAGTTTACGTCCGGCGAAAAGACGGGTGATTTTGCCGAAAACGGTGTCGCGGGTTTTGGAGAGAGATTCGCGAAGTCTCTTTATTTTCGAAAACATGATGAAGTCCAGTCTTAGTTGTCGTCCCGTGTCGCGGTTTTTTCAATTTGAACCGAAGTGGTCATGCGATCTCGAACCGGCTCCGGGATTTCGGCATCCGCTTCATAGTCGGAACGATCGAGCGATGTATCGACCACGCCTTCCTGGACGTCTTCCTGGAAACGGACCGAGACGACTTTGGTGATACCCGGTTGTTCCATGGTGATACCGTACAGATTGTCGGACGCTTCCATGGTGATTTTATTGTGCGTAATGATAATGAACTGGGTCTGATCGGAGAAGTTCTTGATGATTTTCAGGAAGCGATGGATATTGGCGTCGTCCAGCGGAGCGTCGATTTCATCGAGAATACAGAACGGCGACGGTTTCACCAAATAGATCGCGAACAGCAGGGAAATCGCGGTAAGGGCGCGCTCGCCGCCGGACATCTGGGTGATCGACAGCAGTTTCTTGCCTCGGGGACGGGCGATGATTTCAATCGGTGATTCCAGCGGATCTTCCTCACTCAGCAGTCTGATGTCGGCCTGACCGCCGGTGAACAATTCCTCGAATACCTGCTGGAAGTTCTTTCTGACCTCCTCGAACGTACTCACGAAAAGATTCTTGGCGGTGGTATTGATCTTGGTGATGGTCGATTGCAGAGTGCTTTTGGCCTTTTGCAAATCATCGATCTGCCCGGTAAGGAATTCCTGACGCTCGAATGCGGCCTTGTATTCCTCCAGCGCCAGCAGGTTTACCGCGCCGAGGCTTTTCATCTTTTCTTTCAGGTCATGCATATGCCCGGGACGTTCTTCCGGCGGGATGGAATCATCGGGAATGGGCGCCTGAATATCCTCAAGATTGACATCGTACTCATCCTGAATTCTGGCCAGTATTCGCCTGGTTTCGGATTCGGCCTCGGTCAGGCGGATTTCAACTTCATGCAGGCCGTTGTACGCTTCCTCACGGGCCTGACGCAGGGATTTGATCTTTTCCTCGCGGTTATCGATGCCTTCCCGCAATTCGGAATGAACCTGACGCAGGGAAGTTTGCTCATCGGAAATTTTCGTCCTGGCGTCGAAGGTTTCTTTGACACTGCGCTCCAGTTCGACGATTTTTTCTTCGGCGCGGGCGATTTCCCGTTCGGCGGTCTCGATTTCGCGGGTTTTCATCTCGCTGTTGGTTTCGATTTCCGCAATCAGTTCGCGCAAGTGTCGGAGGCGGCTTTCGAGTTGATCGCGATTACTTCTCTGCTCGACGAGATTGATCCTGAGACGGGAGGAGTTTTCGGCGGCCTGTTCCGACTGACGTTCCATCTCGGCGATGGCGGCGTTGGATTCGCGCAGGGACTCAAGCAGTTGTTCTTTTTCTTTGGCCAGCTGGTCATAGTTGAGGTTCAGGCTGAACTGGCGGTTTTTCAGCGCTTCCAGTTTTTCCGACAGGGTCTTTTTATCCTGTTCGATTCGGCCGTAATCCTGCCGAAGCGATTGCATTTCATATTCACGGCTGGTTAATTCCTTATTGCAGGTCGTCTGTTCGTCCTGCAGTTCGATCAGTCGCGAATTGTGTCCGGACAATTCCGCCTGTAACGCTCCGATCCGCGCCGTTACCTGACGCCGGGATTCCCTGACCTGCTCCAGTTCGGCGTTAAGCCGGTCGATGTTTTGCTTTTCCGTTTCGATTTTTTCTTTCCGACCGAACAGCGAAACCCCTTCTTTCGAACCGCCGGTCAGGACGGTTCGGTTGCGGTACATTTTGCCGTCGGTCGTCACGACGGAAAAGTAGGAGGGAAGCCGGTCGGCGACGGAGGCGGCCTTTTCAGGACTGACGACGGCGATACGAGCTAGAAGCAATTGTCCGAGATGTCGCATGTCGTCGGGGATGGTGACCAGATCGTCGGCCCAGTCGATGAATCCGTCGCCAGAGATTTCGGTTCGACTCGGCGGGGTATCATCGGTGGCGGCATCCATAATCAGGAAGCCGGCCTTACCCTTGTTTTCCGACTGGAGATATTGAATCGCTTCTTCGGCCGTATGACGATTTCGACTGATGATGAATCCGGCGATATCGCCGAGCGCGGCCTCGATAGCCCGTTCATAGCCGGGTTTGGGAATGATGCTTTCGGCGACCGTGCCGATCAGCCCGGGCCAGCGTTCCTTGTGTTCAAGCGAAGCCACGACACCGGAGCTGTATCCTTCGTATTGGGCGATCATATCGGCCAGAAGCTGGTAACGGGCCTCAGCCGCCTCAAGAGCGGCCGACAGGTCAAAGACTTTGGTCGCCAGGTCGTCTTCCTGTTCATCCAACTCGGCCAATTCGGTTTTGATACCCTGTTTTTTGCCGGTCACTTCGGCGATTCCCGTGGTGACTTCGTCTGCTTTGTTGCGGGCGGCTTCAAGCGTCTGCGCGAGTGTTTCCTTGCGCACGGTCAGCTCGCGCAGTTGACGCTCGTCGCTTTCGATTCGTGCGGATAGCTCGGAGTTTTGTTCCTTGAGATTTGAATCGTCGGTTTTTTCGGCCGACAGACGTCCCTCAAGGGCCAGCATTTTGTCGTTAAGGGCTTCGCGGGCGCGACGGACTTCGATGACCCGTTCGTCGGCCGATGACAGTTCCTGCTCGCGGGTGGAGACCTGTTGCTGGAGTTCGGTCAACTCGGTTTCAAGGTGTTCCTGTTGGCTGACGGCTTCATCTATTTGATCGAGAAGCGATTCCTTGCGGTGACGATAGGCTTCTATATCCTGACGGTTTTTTTCAATCAGGCGACCGGCGTTGTCGCGTTTTTCTTTGGTGATCGAAATGTCGGTTTCGAAAGTATGAGCCTGCTCGGATTTCTCATAGATACGGCCTGCGATTTCGGTCAGTTGGCGATCCAGATCGGTAATCTGTTTGCGTTGTTCTTCCTGCGTGGCGGTGAGACCGCTGATTTCGGCGTCATGTTTGACGCGGGTATCGGTGAAGGAGTCCTTTTGCGACATCAAATCGCGTCGTTCTCTCTGCAGATTGTTGAGCGCGGTTTTTCCCTGATAGAATTCCCAGGCGCGAACCTCTTCGGAGAGTTTCTGGTATCGCTCGGCTTTGGACATCTGGCGGCGCAGGGAATTGACCTGCGTATTGACCTCGGCAACGATATCCTTGAGGCGCAGTAAATCCTGTTCGGTGGCTTCCAGCTTGCGAAGTGCGGCTTTTTTGCGGCTTTTATATTTTGAAATGCCGGCGGCCTCTTCGAAAAGAAAGCGGCGGTCGTCGGTGCGATCGGACAGAATAGCATCGACCATGTCCTGTTGAATCATGGAGTAGACGTGCGCGCCGATTCCGGTGTCCATCAGCATTTCGGTAATGTCTTTCAGACGGCAGGGGACTTTGTTCAGCAGGTATTCGGATTCTCCCGAACGAAACAGCCGCCGGGTGATTTGCACCTCGCTGTATTCCGTGGGAAGAATGCCCCGATTGTTCTGGATAACCAGCGTGACCTCGGCCATACCCAGCGGTTTCAAATCGCGAGTTCCGTTGAATATGATCTCTTCCATTTTGTTGCCGCGAAGCAAAGACACTTTCTGCTCGCCGAGCACCCAGCGCAGAGAATCCAGAATATTGCTTTTGCCGCATCCGTTCGGCCCGACCACGGCGGTTACGCCGGGAGTCAGTTTGATGACGGTTTTATCGGGAAAGGATTTGAATCCCAGTAATTCCAATCGTTTTAAATACACGATGCCTCCGATGCCTTATTCGACGGTTCCGTCCGCATTAACCACGGCCGGGTTTTTTATCCGGTCGACGGTTGCGATAATGGACTTGTAGATATTTTTCTCGTCTCGAAGATATCTGGTTTTGATCTCGAGATTGTAAAATGGGGTTCCCAGATGATTGGCGCGCCCGATCTTGATCGCTCCGGGGAACGACAGCAGGATCGCCTGCGAGAAATAGTGCCGGTTCAGGTTCATGTCGAGGATCACCTTGTAACCGGTTTCATGCAATCCGGCCAGGTAGGCCTTTTTGGGTAGTCCGCTCCAGGTCAGATGTTGTGACGTCGGAGTCAGGATGCGATAGCCTTTGCGGGGAAATATGCTGTATACCG
>CAZVNK010000006.1:0-3212 GCA_964628115.1 uncultured Ignavibacteriaceae bacterium
CGTTGTATTTCCGGTATTTCGCTATATTAAGGAGTAACATTGACGCAACCCGGCATCCCGGAAGTGATTGAACATAATGAATAGTATACATATAATCTCAGGAGGCATGGATCAAATGAACTTAAATGATTATGAACGGGATGGGATAGCCGTTCTTGAGCCGCGCGGCAAGATTATGGGCGGTCCCGATGCAACCATCCTGCATGAAAAACTTCACGAATGTATTGAGAAGGGCCGGAAAAAGGTGATTATCGATCTGGCGCGGGTCGAGTGGATGAATTCGACCGGTCGCGGTATTTTGATGTCCGGACGGACCACCCTGCGCAACAACGGCGGGGAATTGAAACTTGCCAACGTGACCGATAAAATCCAGTCGCTATTGACCATCACCAAACTGGTTACGGTCTTTGAGGCATTTGATTCGATCGACGATGCCGTCTCGTCGTTCTGATGTATGTCGACTTCGGAACAGGACATTCAATGAGGGCAGGTTGCATCCCAGCCTGCCCTTTTTGCGTAGGATGGAATAAAAGACTATGAGAAAACCAACAATCATTAACAACAGCATCCGAATACCCTCGTCGGAAGAACATCTGCCCGACGTGGACAGCTTCCTTGAGGGTATTCTGCGCGGCTACGGCGTTGAAGAGACCGTCATTGCCGATATCGCCATCTCGGTCACAGAACTGGTGATCAACGGTATTATCCACGGCAACGATTCGGATCCCGACAAGGACGTAACCGTCGCCATTACCAAAAATGATGCACAAGTGGAAATCGTCGTTCAGGACGAGGGCGGCGGATTCGATCCGAACGAAATCGAAAATCCCATCGATGCCAAAAACCTGCTCAAAGAGGTCGGACGCGGGATTTTCATCGTTAAATCTCTGATGGATTCGGTTGATATCGCGCGCACCGCGAAAGGCACCCGGATCACCATCAGCAAAAAGGTGTCGTGAATCGGTTTTCATACTCATGGAAATCCTGCAACCTATCATAACCGCGATTTATTTCGTCTTTGGCGGAATTCTGCTGTTTTTATCGTACACTATCGTCAGAGACAATCCCCGGCATCGGACCAATCGCATTACCGGCATGATGCTGTTTTTCGCCGCGCTGGGGCCGATTTTCATGGCCTTCGGCGCGATCGTCAAACCCACCGTATCGGCGGCGGCGCCTTTCGAAGATTCCTTCTTTTATAATTTGTATTATGTCTGGGAATTGTTCTTCCCGGCCTTCCTGCTGTTCAGCTGGGTGTTCCCGATCGACCGGATGGCCCGCATGAAACGGCGTCGGCTTCGCTATTTGATTTTCTTCCCCCAGCTGTTCCATCTCTTTTTGGTACTCGTTTTCCGCAATCCGGAAAAAGTGTACGACCTGCTGGAGTTCGAATCGAGCGAGGGCTTTCTGGGCCTGATCATGGAGCCGTTGTCTTATCTGATGAAATGGATCGTACTCGGTTTCAGCCTTTTGCTGAGCGCCGAACGTTCCCTGTTTGCGTTCATCAATCTGATCTATCTCGGCCTGGCGATTTACGCCATCTTTCGCGGACGGGCCATGTTGACCGATGCCCGGGCCCGCAAACAATCCGGCATGATAATCTGGGGCATCCTGACCGCGGTCGGACTGTTCATTGCGGCGTTTCTGATTCCGGCCCTGTTATCGATTGACATCTCCCCCAATCTGCAAACCCTGCTGATGGTGCTCCTGCTGTTTATCGGGGGCGGTTCGATTGCCTGGTCGATTATCCAGCATCAGTTTCTCGACGTGCGCGTGATATTCCGCCAGTCGCTGGTGTATACGATCACCTCGGGCATTCTGGTCGGCTTGTACATTCTGGTGGTGGGACAGGCGGACCGGTTTATCACCAGCGTTTTCGGCACCCAGACCAATATCGTCAACATCGCCTTTATCGTGCTGGCGTTGATTCTGTACCAGCCCATCATCACCCGGCTGGACGAATTGATCCAGAGGTTTTTTATTCGAAGCCGTACCGACTATCGCAACATTCTCGAGCAGTTGACTCGACGTCTGATATCGGTGTTCGACCCCGAACAGGTTCGCAACGTGATCGAGCGAACGCTTATCTCCACCATGATGGTGGAGCGGGTATATTTCATTCTGTTCGACGACACCATCGGCGAATACACGATTCTGGCTTCCGAAGATTTCCCGTCGCGCGTTATTCTTAACCGGGAGGATCGTTTCCTGGGCGCGGTGGGTCAGCGTGAAACTCCGACCACGATCAATCAACTCGAGGAGTTTCGTCAGGGTAGCACGCTGGCCTATGAAATGGAAAAACGGCGAGTGTATTTGATACTGCCGCTCAAGGACGCCGATCACCTGCTGGGATACCTGGGACTGACGCAAAAAACATCGGGGTACACATATAATCCCGAGGATATCACCACCCTCGGCGTGATCTCCAATCAGTTGGTAACGGTTCTGACAAATTCGAGGCTGTACGCCGATTCGCTGGAGAAACAACGCCTCGACGAGGAAATGGCCATGGCCCGCCAGATTCAACTCGACCTTCTGCCGAAACAGCCGCCCCGGGCGCAAAATTTCGCCATCCATGCCTACTCCATGCCGTCTCGCACCATCGGGGGGGACTTTTATGACTTCATCCCGATGCCCAACGGGGGATTCGCAATGGTCATTGCCGATGCCTCCGGCAAGGGTCTGCCGGCGGCTTTGCTGGTGGCGCAGATTCAGGCCATGCTCCGTTCGGAAGTGGGCAATCTCAACGATCTCTCCCGCATCCTGTTCAATGTCAATCGCTATGTCGTGGAATCGACCTCGGCGGAAAAATACGCCACGCTCTTTTTCGCGGAATTCGACCCGGCCCAACGCCTGTTCCGCTATGCCAACGCCGGGCATAATTATCCCATCCTGGTGCGATCCGACGGTTCTCATCAGTTTCTGGAAACCGGCGGCATGTTGATCGGGGCTTTTTCCGGCGCGCAGTACGAAATGGCCACCGTGACCTTGAAGGATGACGATTTATTACTGTTTTATACCGACGGTGTTTCCGAGGCTCAAAACGAAACCGATGAGGAATACGGCGAACAACGTATCGTGGATTTTGTCGTCAACCGACGCCATGTCTCACCGGAGGAATTGATCGGCGGTCTGCTTGGCGATCTTCAGAAGTTCGGGCGCGAGCGGATCTGCCTGGACGGTGAGCCCATCTCGGTGGACGCGTTCCTGGC
>CAZVNK010000006.1:3222-8372 GCA_964628115.1 uncultured Ignavibacteriaceae bacterium
CACCACCCTGATCGCCCTGAAAATACAGAATGGAGCGCACTGATGACATCGCGTGACTTCGATGAAAAACTGTTATTTGAACGCAAGGCGCACTTTTTCGGATTCCGGTTCTGTCCCCAATGCGGATCGCCTTTCGCCGAAAAAGAAATCGACGGACGTGGCCGCCTGCAATGCACCAATGAATCCTGCGGATATATTTATTATCACAATCCCAGTCCGGCCGCCGGGGCGATAGTGATACAAGACAATAAAATTCTTCTGGTCAAACGATCCGTCCAACCGAAAATCGACTGGTGGTGTATTCCGGCCGGTTTCATGGAATGGAATGAACACCCCTCGCAAACCGCGATTCGGGAACTGCGAGAGGAAACGGGACTGGATATCGATCTTGAGGGATTGTTCGAGGTGTATTCCGGCGAGGATGATCCGCGCACCAATGCCGTGCTGATTCTCTATCGGGCAGTGGTACGAGGCGGAACATTGAAAGCCGGCGACGATGCCTGCGAAGCGGAGTTTTTCGCGTTCGACGAGATTCCCGACAAAATCGCTTTTGTTTCGCACCGGCAGGCTCTGTCCGATTATCGCCGTCGTTTCGGGCTGTAGATTTTTAAAACTTTTACTTTCCCTTGCGATGTAATTTTCATATATCCGTTTTATGTATCATTCCATGACGGGAAGGTTTGTGACGATGCTGAAAAAATATTTTATACCATTCGGCATTCTGCTGATATTGTCATCCACCCTGGCGGCACAGGGACGATATAAAAAATACGAACGCACGCAATCGGACGACTATCTGCTCGAAATCACCATGGAGAAAAAGTCCTATGTGTTCACGTTTAAATCCGGTGATTCGACGATCGCGATTCCATTTAGCAAAGCCGACGTTGCGAAACAAAAACGATCAATACACATCAAGGACAGCCTGATTCTCGACAGCGCCGGTATTCACTGCGGCGACCGGCATATCAACCCGGAGGACATCGATAAAATCTCCGTTAAACTCGATCCGGACAATGTCGTCCGGATATACCTGCGCGGACCGGATACCACCGGTGATATCAAATTCCGGCGGCGGCGCAACAATCAGATCGCTATCCGCGATACGCTCGAAGTGTCCGCCGATGATTTCATCCGCGGTACGGTACTCGGCTTCTGGACCGATATCACGGTCGACGGTGAGGTCAACGAGGACGTCGTGGCCGTCTTCGGCAATGTCAATGTCACCGACAACGCGGTCGTCCGAGGCAACATCATCGCCATGAACGGAACCATCGACGCGTCACGAAAGGCGACCATTTACGGCGAGGTGCTTTCCGCCGGCATGAAAAAAAGGCATCGCTTCGACCGCTGGAGCAATTGGTCCCGCCGCGACAGCTATGTTTCGGTGATCGGTCGCTTTTACTACAATCGTGTCGACGGCGCCGCTCCGTATCTGGGGCTGGGTTTTGTCGATGAGGATTCCCTGTTGCCCTCGGTGGAAATCGTCGGCGGCTACGCCTTCGCCTCCGAACAATGGCGATATCACATCGCGGTCGAACAATCGCTTTTCCGTCGGCGGCCGTTGACATTCGGCGCGAAAGTATACAAACAATTGTCGTCATCGGATGATCGCCTGATCAATGAACCCGAAAACACCGCCTTTGCCCTTCTGGCCACCGAGGATTTCAAGGATTATTACGACGCGGAAGGAGTCTACGGCTTCATCCGCTGGACACCGTTTACCGGCAAAAGCTATGAAATCGGTGTCCGTGCCGAACGCCAGGAGTGGCCCGACGGCCATCCCGGATTGTGGTCCCTGTTTGGCGGCTCCAAACGCTTCTCGGATAATTTCGGATTCCTTACCGACAGCGAGCGATCAATTGCCCAAAGGCAGATAAACTATCGGGATCTGACGGCGCTATGCGGCCGTATTACCATGCAAACCGACGGCACGGAGGAACTTCCGGAAGTATCTTTCTGGGAAGGATCGATTGATTTCGAGTGGTCGCCATCCGACTGGGATGAGGATTTCGACTACAGCAGATATATCATTTCGGCGACTCGCTATCAGCGGCTTAACGACCTGACCGGTTTGCTCTTTCGCGGAGTCTACGGCGGATCGGACGGAAATCTGCCGTATCATAAAAAGTATTATCTCGGCGGGCCGGGAACGCTGTACGGCTATCTCCACAAGGAATATTCCGGAACGGAATTCTGGATGGCCGATCTGGAATACCGCATCGGTTTCCCCAATATCGACTTCACCGGCTGGTTGTTCTATGAAGTCGGCCGGATCGGCGACGGCGCCGGAACGCTGGGCGACGCCGAAATCAAGCATTCACTCGGTATCGGTCTGTCGCTGGGGGCTGATATTCGGCTGAATATCGCGCAACGGCTTGACCGGGCCGGGGCCTCTCCCCGTCTTTATGTCCGGCTCGGACGCCTGTTTTAAACGCCTTCAACCTCCCCCGTTTCACCCTGAAACGGGGCGTAGGGATCATCAACCAGACCATATCCGGCAGTCCGTCCGCGTATTTCCATACTATTGCTGACTTAAGCTGTCACCTCTATTTGCCGATAACAATAGCAAAATACGTATGCTTACGCGAGAAGGAACATGACGAGCAACGAAGAAAAAACAATGAAAATAACTCCCGGCTACATCTACGATGAACCCGGTGAGGATCTCGACGAAGACACGCAGAAAATAAAAGTCTCCGATGCCGGCAACGTTCTGGCGGAGATGGAGGCCGCCCTGGATGAAATCGCGGACGGCAATCCCCGCATCGGGCGAGCCGATGAAGCCTCCGGCAAATCGCTGGAAGACCTGCGAGCGCTCCTGCAGGTTTCCCTGGCGGTCAATTCGTCTCTGGTGGTCGAGGACAGTCTGCATATTGTCATGAAAAAAGCCATCGAACTGCTGAACGCGGAACGCGGCTTTATCATGCTTCTCGACGAAACCGGCGCACTGCAATTCAAGGTGGCGTTCAATATCAGCACGGAGAATCTGCACGACAAGGATGTTAAAATCTCGCACTCCATCGCCAACGAAGTCGCCGCGACCGGCAAATCGGTGTACACCTCCGATGCGCAGTCCGACAAACGCTACGCCAATCAGGAATCCATCATGGAGTTGCACCTGCGCTCGATCATGTGCGTTCCCCTGAAAATAAAAAGCAAAGTCATCGGTGTCGTCTATCTCGACAACTCCTCTCAGGCCAAGCTGTTCTTGAAATCCGATCTCTTCCTGTTCGAACTGTTCGCCCAGCAGGCCGCCTATGCCATTCACAACGCCGGTTTGTACGATCACCTGCTCGATTTGAAACAATACAATGAAATGGTGGTCAACAATTCGCCGGTGGGCATCGTGGTTATCGACGGGCATTACAACGTCATGTCCATGAACGATGCCGCCCTGGCCATTCTGGAAAAAAACAAAGAAGACGTCGCGCTGTACAATCCCCGCGAGGAGGGAACCCGCTTTTTCGACCTGGTTCCGGAAAACTCGGCGATCAAATGGCGCCAGATGGTGGACAGCGCCCTGACCACCAACCAGCCGTTCGAGGACTCGCGCTTTTTCCACAACACCGGTTACGAGGAAAAAGTCCTGACGATCAAAATCTCGCCGACCTCGAGACTTCCGTACGGCGGCGACGGTTTGATTCTGGTCATCGAGGATATCACCGAAAAAGTCATCATGGAAAAATACGTCATTCTCTCCGAGAAACTGGTTGCCCGGGGCGAGATGGCGGCTTCCATCGGCCATGAACTGAACAATTACCTGACCATTATCGCCAACAACGCCGAATTGCTGGCGCTGAATATCGAAAAGACCCAAATCGACAAGGCCAAATTCAACTGCGGTCAAATCGTCGAAAGCATTCAAAAAATGAAACGCTTCACCGACGGCCTGATGGATTTCTCCAAACTGGAAACCGAAGTCGTCACCTATGACATTAAACTGCTGGTCGAGGATCTGCTGTTTTCCATCAAGGCTCAGTCGCGTTTCAAAAACATGATGTTCTCGGTTGACCTGGCCGCCGACATCCCGTCGGTCAAAATCGACGTCGGTCAGATCCAGCAAATCCTGGTCAACCTGCTCAACAATGCCTCCGATGCCACCGAAGAACGCGCCCGCAACGAACAGGAAAGCGGGAACGAGGACTTCAGGCGCAGTATCGCCATCGCGGCGTACCACAAACCGGATATCAATCGGATCGTGGTGACCGTGACCGACAACGGCGTCGGGATTTCACCGGAGGGAATGGAAAAACTGTTCCTCCCGTACTATACGACGAAGGAATCGGGTCACGGGCTCGGCCTGGTCAACTGCAAAAAGATTGCGAAAAACCACAAGGGTGACCTCACCGTCACTTCGCAACCAAATGAAGGCACCACCTTCACCCTGACTATCCCCGTTGAACCGGACCCGTCGATGTAATCGATGTCTGAAACACCCGCATTTCCCCTCGGCTATACCGCCCGTCATCGTCTCGGAACCGGCGGAACGGCCGAAGTCTATCTGGTCGATCGTGACGGTTATCCCGCACCACTGGCGCTTAAAGTCCCCCTCGAATCGAATTCCGATATCGAAAGCTTTCGCGGCCTGATTGAACGCGAACGGAAAATGATCGGGAACCTGAGCTTCCCCGGTCTGGTGCGTTTGCCGAAAGTGGCTGACGATGCCGATGCGAATACGTTAGCGCTCGAGTACTGCCCCGGCGACACGCTCGATAAAGTCGGTCGCATCGACGATACCCTGACGCTCATGAATCTGCTTTCCGCGATTGCCGTCGACCTGTACTATCTCAAGCTGGCGGGAATCGCGCACGGCGATCTCAAACCGCAGAACATCTTCCTGACCGCGCCCGTCGCGGCCTATGCCGACTCCGCCGTTCATCATGTTAAAATTTCCGATTTCTCCCTGGCGAAATTCGACTCCGAACCGCCCTCGGCCCGTCTCGGACTCGGCACAATGGGATACATCGCCCCGGAAACCATCGGCGACAACATACTCGATCACCGTTCCGATTTGTTCGCGCTCGGGATCATGGCGTATCAACTGACGCTCGGAACGCATCCCTTCATGGAAAGCGAAACCGATCCGGTCCGCATCAACGCCCGGATCAGGGAGCTGGCCCGGGCCCAGAGCGTGGACACGGCCCGGC
>CAZVNK010000006.1:8388-19705 GCA_964628115.1 uncultured Ignavibacteriaceae bacterium
TCTCCCGGCTTCCCTGGCCGAACTGATCATGGCCCTGCTGTCCAAATCACCGGAGAAGCGCCCGGAAAACGCTTTTGTCGTTTGCCGACAGCTTCGTGAATGTGGCGCAACCTATCCCTATGAACGCGTCATCCGTCCCCGGTACGTCATCGAACTGAGCAAGACTTCCACGGCAACGGAACTGCTTCAAAACGCATGCTATGACCTTGATGTCGCTTCGATACAAACTTTACTCGATTACGCCGGTGAGGATATCCGCCGCCAGCGATTGGTGCAGGAAATCAATTTCCGGCGCGGCGCTTTGTGTTGGCGTGACGGACGTATCACGCGTGCCGCAAACAGCCCCCTTCACTGGCCCCATCGTCTGATGCGTTGGGAGGACGAAGCATTCCGACGACTTACGATGCCATACCAACGCGCGGCGGTGCAAACCGCCGTACTGGGTGAGTTTACGACCGCCCTGCAACTGGGCGTCATCACCAGAGAGATCCGAAATCATCTGACCAGACCATTATTGACCAGAATGCGACAACGACTCTCCCCCGCCACCGTTCAGCGTCAGGCGCATCGCATGGCTGAGCTTGCCATCCACGCCAATCAGGTGTTGTTGGCCGCGCAGTTGTATATCAGAGCCGGCGATCTGGAAAACGGTTTCGCCGTCACTCTCGACGCGGTCGCGGAACTGACCAATAAAAACGATTATACCGCCGCCGAAGAATTGCTGACGCAACTGGAGACGCTCTGCAAACAATGCGATGATCCCGAGCTGTTACGTTTGATTTTCCGGCATCAGGCCGGACTGGCCAAACTTGCCGGTGAAGCGGCTCGCGCCGAGAAAATATATCTTAAAATTATCGAGTTGCACGCCGATCGTGAGTCCGACCGCCTCCTGGCCGAGGTGTACAAAGAACTGGGTGATATATACCGCATCAAACAGGATTATACCGCCGGCATCGAGGCTCTGCGTCATGCCGAAGAAATCTTCATGCAGATCGATGATCGCCTGGAATTGTCACACACGCTGAACAACATCGGCAATATGTACTGGGTGAACAATGAATTCGGCCGGGCGTTTTCCTGTTATCGTCAGGCCCTGCATATTCAAAGACAGCTTCAGGCCTGTGATGACGTCGCCTCCACCCTCGGTAATATCGGCACCACGTATTTTCTGCGGGAACGTTATGAACGCAGTATCAAGCTGTTTAATCTGTCGCTTCAACTCAATCGAGAAATCGGCAACGGCGCGCAAACGGCGCGTATCCTGAACAATCTCGGCTATGTCCACAATGAACTCGGGCAATTCGACAAATCGGTCGTGTTCCTGTCCGAATCGCGCGAGCTCAACCGCCGTATCGGAAATAAAAAGGAACTGCTGTACAATCTGGAGAACCTGACTCAGGTCATGCTTTCGGCCGGCAAATTGCGAGAATCCATCACGCACCTCAAGGAAGGCATGCACCTGTCGCAGGAAGTGAACGACCGCCCCCACGAAGGCATCTTCCGGCGCGGCATGGGAAAAGTCTTCATGTGGATGGGCTTTTATGGACAGTCGTACGACAGCCTGCAACAGGCTTGCATGATCAGCCGGGAAATCAATGATGACCGCGAATTAACCGAGGCGATGTTGTATTTGTGTGAATTGCAGTACCGCATCAATAATCCGGACGGCGTTCGGGAAGCCTACGACACCATCTCCCGCCTGGCGGAGAAACTTAATAATCGCCGCGCGATGGTTCATGCAACGATCACTCTGGCGCGAAGTACTCTCGACGAAGAAAAAGTCGAAACGGCGCAAAAAATCGCCGACGAGCTTAATATCAGGAGAGATCTCGACCTGGTGACACTGGCCCGATTTGAAATTCTGCTGAAAAACCGGCAGTATCAAAAGGCCGCAACATATCTGGCGCCGCTTGCACGCGTGTTTCATGAGGGGCGATCCGATATCGCCAACGCCCGCTTCTTCAATCTTCACGGCGACTATTTGTACGCCTCGGGAGAACTCGACCGGGCCAGGCAATCCTACGAACGCGCTCTGCGCCACGCCAAAACATCATCGCTACTTCCGGATACCATTGCGGCACTCAGAAATCTGGGAATGATGTATTCCGATCAGGGAGATTACGAAGCGGCATTTGCCTGCTTCCGCAACGCCATTGCCAGTGTTAAAAAAATAGCGGAAGATATTATGGATCCGACAATGAAAACGCGCTATCTGCAGGATTCTTCAATCGCCGTGGTCGCCGCCGAAATCAATCGGCTTAACCATATTCTTGCCGGAAATAAATAAGGCAGGCCGTATGACCTGCCTTGTCCATCAACTTGCAAAGGAGCCTATGCCCTAACCGGATTCATTCAGTTGGTAATAGGCTGAAGTTAACCGGATAATCTCAAACGATTATCAGCCCGGCCACTTCCCAAATTGCCCACCCTGGCTAAGTCCTGAGGGAGCAATTTTTTCCTCCAGTTTCTCGATGATGAGTTCGTACATTCGAACCTCCTTCGAAGTTGTGGTTGACGCGCCTGGAAAATTCCGGGCGATTCTTGTGTATCCGTGCTCTATGATACTACTTTCGTTTTTTGCCTAATCGGGTATTCTATCTCCTGCGATCAATATAATACCCCGCACCCGGATACGTCAAGAAAAAATGCCCTTTTTATACCACAAAAATGGAATAAGAACGTGACAATATGTGGCACAAAAGTACGCCTGAAACTGCGTATTTAGGGGCTTTGGAGGCATTGGGCAGATTCGCCGAAAACGGCGTATTGCCTAAAACACGAAAAATAACGGTATCCTGTACATCTATCGGAAAACGCTATTCTTTCAATGATTCAACCAGTTTGCGATTATAGAACTTCATCATCGCCTCCCGCCGCAGGACACCGTGCAGGATGGATGGGTCGGTTCGGTTGACCACCGGAAGCATGCGATACCCTTTCAGGGCGAAGCGTTTATGCGCCATTTCAAGATCATCGTCGGGTGAAACCGTCACCAGATTGGTCGCCACGATATCCTGGGCGATGACCAGATTATCCAGCGCATGACCGCCTGCCGCGCCAAGCAAATCCAACAGGGACAGCATCCCGATAAATTTCCCGGCGCGGTTGATGACCGCGAAATCGGTTCCCCTTGACGTGGCGATTTTACTCATGATCGACGTCAGCGGCATATCGGCCGGAATTACTTCATAATCGGTTTCCATGATATCCGCAACTTTCATCGAGCGCAAAATCATTGCGTCCTTGCCCGCCTTCAGAAAAATGCCCCGCTTGATCAGCTTGATCGTATAAATCGACGGCTCATAAATGTGCCGTGCCACCAGCGTCGAAAACACCACCGCCACCATCAGCGGAAGAATAATGCGGTAATCGCTGGTCATTTCGAAAATAATCAGGATCGCCGTCATGGGAGCATGGGTGGTTCCTCCGACCAGCGCGGCCATACCGACCAGAGCGTACGCTCCGGCGCCGGCCGTGACGCCCGGAAACATCGTATGCGCGACATATCCGAATGTCCCCCCCGCGACCGCACCGATAAACAACGACGGCGCGAAAATCCCGCCGGAATTTCCCGAACCGAGCGTCAAACTGGTCGCGGCGATTTTCAAAAAGATCAGGATCAGCGTCAGCAAAACCGCCATCTGACCGTATATCGTGAGTTTGATCGTCTCATACCCGTCGGCGAACACCTGAGGATAATAAATGCCGATCACTCCCAGCAGTAGTCCCCCGAGTGCGGGTTTCAACATCGGATAGATTTTTATTTTGTCGAACAGGTTTTCCGTATGGTGCAGGGTAATCGTGAACAGCACCGCCACGAATCCGCAGGCCCCGCCGAGCAGAGCATACAGCGGCATCTCCCAGGCCGACACCAGACTGTAGCTGGGAACGTCAAAGGCCGGATGATTACCCCAGAATGCCCGCGAGATGATCGACGCCACCACCGATGAAATCAGCACCGGCGAAAAAGTCCGCACCGCGAAATCGCCGAGTATAATCTCGAGCGAAAAGATCACGCCCGCGATCGGCGCATTAAACACCGCCGAAATCCCGGCCGCCGCTCCGCAACCGACCAGAATGCGAACGCGCCCCGCCGACATCTTGAACAACTGCCCAATCGTGGAGCCGATGGCCGAGCCGATTTGTACGATCGGTCCCTCGCGACCGGCCGATCCGCCCGATCCGATACAGATGGCCGACGCCACCGCCTTGGCCAGCGCCACCCGGGCGCGAATGATTCCGCCGCGACGCGCCACGGCGTCCATCACTTCCGGCACCCCGTGTCCCCTGGCTTCCACCGCGAATTTATAAACGATCGGCCCGACGATCAAACCGCCCACCAGCGGAATCAGCGGAATCCAGTACTTGACCGATCCGGCCTGAGTCATGAACACCTGTTCGGAATATCCGAAAAAGATATCCTTGAACCAGACAATCAGTCCCGAGAAAAAGACCGATCCCAGTCCCGTCCCAAGTCCGACGATTACCGACAACGTGATAAGAATCTGCGTTTCGGACAGATGAACCAGTTGATGCAGTCGTGCCTTCAGGTTACTTTTCATAACAAGGGAATCTAAAATAAAATCGTCACTTATCAAGTTAATTTTCACGCTGATTGCAAATGGGTGATCATATCACGCCTTGTCCGGCTTTTCCCTTGACTTATCGGCCTATTGGGCTAAATTGACACGGTAAACGCGATGTGTGTTTGGGAAGCTAAAGGATAAGGGATATAGATATGACTTCCAGTGCTGATGTTGTGGTCGTCGGCGGCGGTATTATCGGTCTGTCGACGGCATACTATCTTGCCAAGCTTGGCTACGGCAAGGTCGTGGTGGTCGAAAAGGAGATGTTCCTCGGAACCGGCTCGACCGGCAAATGCGCAGGCGGAGTGCGCGCCCAGTTTTCGACCAAAATCAATATTGAAATGTCGATGAAGTCCGAAGAAATGCTGGTGCAGTTCGAGGAGGAAACCGGCTGGCCGGCCGTGTACGATCAGGTCGGATACATGTTCCTGCTGTCCGACGAACAGGAACTGGCCACGTTTTCAAAGGCCATGGAACTTCAAAAATCACTGGGGCTGAAAGTTGATCTGATTGATCCGATAGAGGTCACCAAATTGGCGCCGCCGGTTCGCACCGATGATATTATCAAAGCCACTTTCTGCGGACAGGACGGACTGGCCGATCCCAACGACTTGATTCAGGGATATGCATCGGCGGCCCGCAAGCATGACGTCGAAATCATCACCGAATGCGAAGTCACCGGATTGAAAGCAGTCGGCGGCGAAATCAAAGGCGTCCTCACCAAAAACGGCGAGATCAGCACGTCCATGGTGGTCAACGCCGCCGGTGCGTACGCCAAACTGATCAGTAAAATGGGTGATATGGATCTGCGGGTCGAGCCGGTTCGGAGGCAAATCGTCACCACCGGCCCGCTGGATTATATTCCATCGACCTTCCCGATGGTGGTCGACGTGAAATCGGGGTTGTATTTCCATAAGGAATCCCCGGGATTATTGCTGGGATGGGCCGACAAGGACGTGCCTCCCGGTTTCGACGAATCGGTCGATCCCGATTACACCGATAATATTATCATGAAGGCGCTCGACCGCGTTCCGAAGTTGGAAACGGCTGAAATCGCCAAAGGCTGGGCGGGATTGTACGAAACCACTCCGGATCACCACGCCATTATCGGTTTTGCCCCGGAGATCAAAGGCTTCTTTAACAATACCGGCTTTTCCGGCCACGGTTTGATGCACGCTCCGGCGGCGGGACTGGTGGCGGCGGAAATCATATCCGGCAAAGAACCGTCGATAGACGTCTCGGCGCTTGCGCCCGATCGTTTCGCGAAAGGCGCCATGGTCGAGGAAACCAACGTCATATAAAACCTGAAAAGAATCATACAGCGCCGGGCGTCAGTCCGGCCTTTTTTTGTACAAAAAAGGAGGCCAAAAGCGAATGGTGAGCGCGTAGCGTGTTTTAGCCATCTGCTGATTCGGTCGCAACCGGAACGGCCGCAACGCGGGGCAGAGACAGGTATTCGCTTATTGGCCTCATCCCGAGGCCACTGATGGGGGCGGATGAGACCACGCCTATCTCAAATTCCACCTGTTTCCCGTCAGTAGCACTCAGGTTCTATAGCACCCCGATTCTCAACCGGGGATGATGTTCTAAATCGGCTTGACCCTCATATCTATATCAAATGTCATCCACGATGCCTCGTGAAGGTCAAGCCGGGATATAAGTGGCGAGAAAAGGCGGGGCCGGTGTCAGACGGGTTGCATATAAATGGCCCCGCATCTCGCGTTATGGTATTGTCGTGTAAACGGGTCAAAAACGGGAAATCGTTTGTGAGTGAACGCCTCGGGACTCCCTCAATCCAACCGTTCTGCAAAATGGTCACCTCTGTATTGTGCCCGTTACATCGCATGATCGATGTTTTCCCAACCTGTTTTTCCGGCAGTATATTAACCGGTCGTTTCTCGTGAGGTGTTGATGAATAGTCACTCTCCGGCGGGATTGCGGCGTTGGTTCCGCCGGGGCTATTGGGAGCGTCGGACCTGATCAATCGCGACAAACAAGAATGAGGAGGCTTGTTTTCAAACCGCCAGGCGCCTTACACCCGAGCCATTGTATTAGCTGACGGGATTTCTCCGTTAATGTTTCAAAAAAGATCGAAAATCGCCAACTTTCTTCAAAAAAATCGATAAATACGCGATAAAAGGCCGTTTTAACGAAGATTTACACGCCCGAACCTCCATTCATATCCGCAGAGACAGCCGGACACTCAATATCAAGTTCCCGAACGCCGATAGATATGTCATGAGGAGTCGTACTTTATTGACAAAAACGGTTTTCTTGCTATATTTCCGGTGAGTCTAAGCACAATCTTGTTACATACCGACCGAGTTGCCACTCCGCCGGAGGAGAATCGAATGAGAAAGCTCGCCATTGCCGTACTCATCACTGGCTTGGCTTTGATGGCGGCGAATGTTCATGCTCAGATCACCTATTTTGCGCCGCCCGTGACACATTCCGTCGGGGACAATCCTTACAGCGCATGTGTCGGTGACTTCAACAACGATTCAACCGTCGATCTGGCGGTCGCGAATTGCTATTCTCACTCGATTGCCATCCTGTTCAATGACGGATGGGGAGTATTTTCGGACACGTCCGATTTTTCGGCGGGAATGTATCCGTTCTCCATAGTCACCGCGGATATTGACGGCGACGGTGATCTCGACCTGGCTTACACCGGATACGCCGATACCGGATACGTCTATACCATGGAAAATACCGGCGGCGCTTTCGCCGCGCCGGTTTCTTATGAAGTCGGGGAATATCCCTATGACATCGTGCTGGTCGACCTGGACGGAACCAACGGTCCCGATATCGCCGTGGCCAACGAGACTACCAAGAATACCTCAGTCCTGCTTAACAACGGTGACGGAACATTCGCCGACGCGATCGACTACCCGGTCATGGCCAACGCCTACGGCATTGCCGGCGGTTTGCTTAACGATGACGGCGATATCGATCTGGCGATCAGATGCACTCAGGGGATTTCGCTTTTATACAACAACGGCGACGGGACTTTCGCCACTGCCGAAAACCTCATGGTCCACGGCAATCCCGGCGGTGATATCGTCGTCGCTTATATCGACGAAGACGAATACCTTGACATTGCCGCCACCAGCGGCATTCTCGATTCGAAAATATACGTCGTGTTAAGCAACGGCGACGGCACCTATACAGCGGCGACCACCTATGTCGTTAAGGAGTATCCGGTCGGCATCGTCGCCATGGATTACAATCTCGATAGTCGTATCGATCTGGTTTCAACCAGTTTCAGTACCGACTATTTTTCGCTGTTGAAAAATAACGGTTCCGGCGTATTTGCGAATGCCGTTAGTCAGAATATCAGTTTCGGCTCCTATGGAATCGCCTCGGCGGACTTTGACGGCGACGACGACGGCGATCTTGTCATTACCCATGCCAATATGGATTTGATTTCGGTGTTGCGCAATCGCACGTTCGACTGTGTCGACTCCGACGGTGACGGGTACGGCGACCCCGGTTTCCCGAACACCAAATGCCCGGTGGTGGACAACTGCCCCGACACGTACAATCCCGATCAGGATGAATCCGACACCGACGGTCTGGGCGACGCGTGCGACAATTGTCCGGAGTTCGACAATATCGAACAGGAAGACGAGGATTTCGACGGCATCGGTGATTCCTGTGATACCTGTACCGACACCGACGACGACGGCTACGGCAATCCCGGATTCCCCGCCAACACCTGCGATGAGGACAACTGCCCGGACATATACAACCCCGAGCAGGAAGATGACGACTTCGACGGCATCGGGGATTCCTGTGACAACTGCACCGATACCGACGGCGACGGTTACGGCAATCCCGGATTCCCCGCCAACACCTGTCCCGATGACAATTGCCCGGACATCTATAATCACGAGCAGAAAGATTACGACGAGGATGGCATCGGGAATGAGTGCGACGATTGCACCGACACCGACGGCGACGGCTACGGCAATCCCGGATATCCTGCCAACACCTGTCCCGATGACAACTGCCCCAACATGCCCAATCCGGCGCAGGGCGATGGGGACGGTGACGGCATCGGCGACGAATGCGACACCTGCACCGACTCCGACGGCGACGGGTACGGCGATCCCGGGTATTTCCGCAACACCTGCCCCGATGACAACTGCCCCGACACGCCCAATCCCGATCAAAACGACGAGGATAACGACGGACGTGGCGACGCCTGCGATCCCGGCGACGTCGATTTCGACGCCGACAATCGTTGCGGTAGCGTCCCCCTGCAGGTGGCATTCACCGACCTTTCACACGCCACCGATACCATTATGGCCTGGCACTGGGATTTCGGTGACGGTCACGCCAGCGGCGCGAGAAACCCGATGCACGAATACACCGAATCCGGCACGTATGATGTGACTCTGATTATCTCCGACGGAATCAATCTGGATACCCTGACCCGTGAGAGTTTTATCACGACCCAAACCGAATTGACAACCGATTTCATCGCGGTCCCAGCCGGAGGCCCACCGCCGGTGACGGTCTTTTTCGATCCGATCGTCGAAGGCGTCGCAACGTCGTACTATTGGGTTTTCGGGGACGGTCAGACCAGCTATGAACGAAATCCGATTCACGCCTACCAATTCGCCGGGGATTATGACGTCTCACTCAGAGTCCAGCTTGATCTTGGTGACTGCTTTCAGGACGATACCGAAGTCAAGACGGATTATATTCACGTCAGAGGACTGAACGCCAAGTTCGACACCGATGTCAGCTATGGAGTCGCCCCGTTGACGGTACAGTTTACCGATAACAGCATCGGCACACCGGACGAATGGTACTGGGAATTCGGAGACGGTGCGATCAGTTATGACGCCTCCCCCCTGCATCAGTACGATACCGCCGGTCGTTACGACGTCTTTCTCAGCGTCTCGAATGCGTTCAACGACCATGACAGTCTGTTGACCTGCGCCCGGATTATCGTCACCGATTCGCTTGTCGCCGATTTGGAAAACGATATCTATGATTTCGGCGCCCGACCCGGCCACGAGTTTATTCTGGCCACCGCCTGGACCAATATCGGCGTCGCGTCCGCCGAAGATTGTACTTTGAAGGGCCTTCCCCCCGGCGAGATGATGCTGTATGACTCGGCGGTATGGATCGGCGAGATCACGACCGGTTCGTACATGGATTACGATATTGCCGACGACACCCTGATTATCCCGTTGTCGACCATAGCCCCGTCGCATCGCCACGGTGGTTGCCTGCTGATCGCCGGCACCCTGGATGCGGGAATTCCCCTTGGCGATACGATCTCATGTAAAACCTGGCTGAGAACATCCTCGACCGATGAAGACTACACTAATAATTATTGCACGCATGAAATGGAAACGATCGGGTTCACGCCGATCCCGGATAAAACCGCCTTTCCGACCGGGACGGGGATCAATCATGAAATCCCTCCCGAGACGCGTCTGCATTATGCCATCACGTTCGAAAATCCCATGTTGGCGACCGATACCGTGCAGTATATCATTATCGTCGACACCCTCGATCCCGATCTCGACTGGGGCACGCTTGCGTTCGACGAAACCAGCCACGATTCGCTCTGTTCGTATGACTTCGATCCGTTCACCGGCGTGGTATACTGGCTGTTCGAAAACATCGATCTCCCGCCCGACAGCGGCGGGTATGTTACCTATTCGATTCACGCCTCCGCCGACGTTCTCGACGGAACCGAAATCACCAATCGTTCCTGGATGCGGCTCGGCTATAACGACTGGCAGTCAGCGCCGGAATTCGGCATGCTCTCAAGAGTAATCAAATCGCCGTTCGATTACGGCGATCCCAACGGCGACGGCAGTATCAATCTGCTGGACATTTTACTGCTGATCGAATATATCTACGGCGATCCTCCCGGCCCGCCGCCGACCCCGATGGAAGCCGGTGACGCCAATCAGGACGGCGATATCAATTTATTGGACATTCTCTTTTTAATCGAGCTGATTTACGGCTGATCCCGGCCTGAATGCCCGCCGATAAAGGGCTTCGCCCACTCAAAAAATCCGTTTACAAGATGTCGCTAATTTAGTATACTATAACTCTTTGGAAAAAACCGGCCGGACGTCGGTGCGACATCATGGAGGGTTTGATCCCCGCGCCCGCGCCCCCGGTAACCGTGAACATACGATTGAGTGAAACGGGTGATATATGGCGAAAATGAAACCGGAAGACATTAAGATTATTCTGGCGACCGACTGCGGATCCACCACCACCAAGGCGATCCTGATCGAAAAACGCGAAGGCGAATACCGCCTGATCGTGCGCGGTGAAGCGCCGACCACGGTCGAAGCGCCGTTCGAGGACGTGACGATGGGCGTGCTCAACGCGGTGGGCGAAGTCGAGGAGCTGTCCGGCAGGAAACTGCTGGACGATGACGGCAAAATTATCTCACCGGCCAACGGTGACACCGGAACCGACGTGTATATCTCGACCTCATCAGCCGGCGGCGGCCTGCAAATGATGGTGGCCGGCGTGGTTCGCTCCATGACCGGTGAATCGGCCGAACGCGCCGCACTCGGCGCCGGGGCGATTGTCATGGACGTGATCGCTTCGAACGACAAACGTCTCCCCCACCAGCAAATCGAACGTATCCGCCATCTCCGTCCGGACATGATTCTACTCTCCGGCGGTATTGACGGCCTATGGCATTATCAAGAATCATGACGGCGCCATTGATTTTGTCAGCCGGC
>CAZVNK010000007.1:0-558 GCA_964628115.1 uncultured Ignavibacteriaceae bacterium
CACTGCGTGATGGTGATACGGCAGGTCTCCTGACTTCGGCTTCAAACCCCTCGCGGGCGCCTTCCCTGCCTTCACGGCAAGTGGCGTCTCGCCCGAAGAGTAGCCGTCACAGTAGCGGGGCTGTGGCGGACTTGCACCGCCTTCCCTATTCTCCATCCTTTGTGGACGGCACCATATCGTTTGTCTGAATATAGACGGGAGATACGCGGTTGTCAAGAAAAGATCGGACTCATCCGAGTACACAAAAAAACCGCCGGGCATTGGCCCGACGGTTCACAAGAGAACACATCAATTCGCTTATGCAACTCTTTCCGGCTGACGGGGTTGGGTGGGCGTCGGCGCGGGAGTGACCGACATGGGACTGCTGAATGCCATATAGCCGATCGCGACCAGGTTGAGGAACGGGATGATCATCATCACACCCCAGATCGGATTTTTCTGACAGACTTTTGCCACTTCGGTCCACAACCAGGCGATCACGATAATATTTACGATCGGGATCAGGCAGGCGAAAAACCACCAGAGCGGTTTCTGCGCTATTTGAATGACCTGGAGAAC
>CAZVNK010000007.1:585-2815 GCA_964628115.1 uncultured Ignavibacteriaceae bacterium
AAGCGGAATAAATTCCAACCAGGGGGATTCGTGTCCGGTCTTGACGGCTATTCTGTACAACGAATACGTTATGTACAGATAAGCGACAACCCATCCCAACATCATGGCGCCGCTATAACTGCTACTGTAACCGGGTTCGTACATATGACCCTCCGTGCTACGGTTATTAGGATAGTTAGGTATCTACCGTGTAAAACAAAGATGAGATTCGGGATGTACGTTAGGTTATCGACGAAAGCCGCGTTTGGCCTTAGTCATCGGGCCGGTATTTATCCCGGTTTGGTGAGCAAATTTTGAACAGAACCATGAACCGTTACAAAAAACGGGGGAGAGGTCACCGCTCTCCCCCGGGGAAATTCGTCGTTTGGACCGATTATGCCGATTGGTCCGTGTCGTGGTCGTGCGTGTCGTCGTGATCTTTGGGCACCAATCCCTTGTCGCGGAGCATCGCATACCAGTTGGGGTGATGATGGTGCGCCCAGTCGTAGGTGACATATCCGTCGACCAGCACCCGCCACGTTCCGGGATTGGCCACCGTGCCGAGATAGGCGTGCGACAGTACCCCCGCGATCAGGAAGAAGCCGACCAGGTTGTGAATCGTGGAGGTCATGCAGATGGTCGACAGCGAAAACCACGGTTTGAACGTGAGAATCAGTCCGGTAATCGACATCAACAATCCGAAAATCGCCGTGTACCAGAAAAACATCTTCTGCCCGGCGTTGAAACGCCCGGAGGGAACAAGTCCCTTGTAGCCGAGATACCCGCCGATTTTTCTCATCCAGACCTTGTCGTAGGATGCGAAGATGGCGTCGCGGAACCAGGCGAAAATGCCGAGTATCGTGGTCAGGATAAAAACGATTCCCGATATGATATGCACCCATAGCAATTGTTGCGGCGACCGGAACAGCAGTTGTTGCCAGTCGCTCCAGTTAAACGCCAGAATCAGCCCCGTAATGGTCAGCAAAACGAACGACAACAGGCGGAACAGGTGTATCCCGCGTTCATACAGGGAGAAACGCTTGACCTCGCCGGTGTACGGCACGAACGGTATGCGCTTGGGCCCGTAACTGTGATAGTGCAGGGTCATCAGGAACACCACCAGAATAATACCGGTGCTGACAACCGGGCTGAGGACGGATTGATGAAAGGAATTGACGGCGAATGAAACGGGATTGCATCCCAGCGCCCTGCCGATCGCTTCCGTTACCGGTTTGCCGTCCTCGCCGTGCAGATCGACCACGCGCCGTCCCTGGAAAAAGTGGCTGTCGGATTCGTGACAATCTCCGCATCCGTTGTACCCCAGCGCCATCCGGGCCGGTGCGACATTGTGGTTGATCGAATAGCTGATGCACGGCAGAACCTCATAGTCCAGTTCCATGAGCGTCCCGTTCTCTCCCAGATGATACGCCTTGCCGCCTTTCACCAGCGCCGGGTGAATTCGCGTGAAACGGTGATTGCCCTGCAGGGATTCACCGAATGCCTTCAGACCGGCGATCATTTCCTCGTTCGTGTTGACTTCCGGTACGCCGTCCTCGTCGTCATCGGCGACTTGATCGGAGAACAACTCCCAGCCCGCTTCATGCTCGCGTAAAAAGAGCGGATAGAGAAGGCTGTCCTTGTCGAGATTGCACCAGAACGTCGCCTGCATACTGTTCAGCGGATAAATCTTATGGCCGTTCCGACGATTGTAAACCGGTTTCCATTCCGCGCGTTCGCCGAAATCATCCGCGCCGGGGGGATTGGATGCGAACGCGATCGATCCGGTCACCGGATCCATGCCGAGCGCCGCCGAGCGTTTCAGGCTGGGGATATGGCAGGCTTCGCATGAGATCGCATCGAGATGCGACGGCCGGATGCTGTGATGCTGGGGAACGGTGGCGCCGAGCACGCCCTCATCGTGGCACTCCTCGCAGGTCAGCATGGTGTTGTCCAGTTCATCGGCGACCATCAACGCGTTGGCATCGCCTTTGGCGATCTGATGATCCGCGCCCGCCGGGTGACAGGCCACGCAACTGACGCCCTGCTGATTGTGAATGTCGGGATTGAAAATATCATTCCACGAAAACCCGCGCTTGCGCACGTCGGCGCGCCCGTGACAGAACACGCAGTTGTCGTCGGGCGGGGGCCAGGACATTTTCATCGTGATCGTGCCGTCCTCGTTGAAGAAACGCTTGTTGTATATTACCGTCGGTTCGCCTCCGCGCCGGACCGATCCCTCGACAAAGCCGAT
>CAZVNK010000007.1:2825-9076 GCA_964628115.1 uncultured Ignavibacteriaceae bacterium
GCCCAGCGGTAATTGGCCGCCTCGAGCTGGGCGATACGGTCGTCGAAATTGTACCCCTCCAAATGGCAGATCAGGCAGTCGACCTCCACCACGCCGCTTTTATCCCAGTTGCTTTGATGATAATCGCCGTCCAGCGATTCGCGAAGTTCGGGATTGTCGGTAAGATGTACGTCGTAGCGATTGCCCTCGCGGTCGTATTCAAGACCGCCGCCGCCGGCATGGCAGGCACCGCACGGGGGATGATCGCCCTCGGCGGAGAATCCGACGAAATCGTACACGGTCAAATCGATGTCATCCTCGTGTTCGTTTTCCTTTTTCGCCAACTGCCGGAAATACATGGGGCACCATTTGCCCATCATGCCGTTGGACAGATTCCACGGCTTGCCGGTGGAGTCGCCGAAATCATCGCTGACAACGTCCCAGCCCACCTGAAAATGAAAAGCGGCGGAAATCTCGTCATAATCATGACACATGCCGCAAGTTTGTTTGGTGCTGAACGGTTTGTCGGCGTTTTCGTCCTCGATGGGATTGATGAACTCGCCCTCGCTGTCTAAAAGATATATGGCAGGATGTTGCGCCGAGGCCGTGACGGCGACTCCGATTATCAAGATGAACAGGAACGCCGCACCACAGGTCCGGGCGCTAATTATATACTTTTTCATAGACAATCTCCCGTTTTTTGGGTGGTATATATGGCACAATGACTATATTGCCCCATGATTACATATTAATTGCACCACAATAAAAGACATTTCCTCTCCGGCGTCAATAAAGAATGTGAATCGCGTCACAAATAATACTTGACTCCGGGGTTGAGTGCGGTTACGTTAGTGATTATTAACCAATAGCGGATAATTCAGGCGGACATTTTGAACGGGCGGCTTAATCTGGACAGTAAAAGTCTATGGTGTATCGGAAAAATAAAAGCGATCTGCCTGATCGTGACTATTTTTCTGCTCGGTGCGACGCCGCTGCCTTTCGCGCAGTCGGTCGACGACTGCATGATGTGTCATGAGGATCCCGATCTGACCAAAGAACGCGACGGACGCGAGGTGTCGCTGTCCATCGACCTGGCAAAATTCAACGCGTCCAAACACGTCGACGTCGAATGCATCGGGTGCCACGCCGATTTGATGGATGCCGAATTGCCGCATGAGGAAAATCTCTAGCCGGTCGATTGCGGATTGTGTCATGATGATATCGCGGAGGAGTACGCGCGCAGTCTGCACGGGCAGTCGGTGGCGAAAGGCGAAAAACTCGCGCCGCAGTGCTGGGATTGTCATGGAGCGCATGACATTATGGGCGCGGCCGAGCCGGATTCCCGCACCGCCAAATTCAATATCCCGTTCATGTGCGGACGGTGTCACAAAGAGGGCACGGCGGTTACCCGCACCTATGATATCCCGCAAGACAGCATTCTCAGTCATTATTCGCAAAGCATTCACGGCATCGGGTTGTTCAAACAGGGCTTGACCGTCACCGCCGTCTGCGCCGACTGCCACACCGCGCATTCGGTTCTGCCGCATACCGATCCGAACTCGACCATTCATCGCGACAATGTCGCGACCATGTGCCAGAAATGCCACGGGCGTATCGAACAGGTGCACCGGAAAGTCATTCGCGGCGAACTGTGGGAAAAACAACCCAACAAGGTTCCGGCCTGTGTCGACTGCCATGCTCCGCATGAGATTCGGCGCGTGTTCTACGAAGAGGGAATGGCCGACAAGGATTGTCTGAAATGTCACGGCAATAAAAATCTCACGGCGGTGCGCGACGGCGAAACGGTATCGATGTATGTCGACACGCTGGAAACGCACGGCTCGATTCATCGTCAGACCAGTTGCGCCCAATGCCATACCGGCGCGACCCGCAGTCATGACCGTCCCTGCGCGACGGTGGCCGAGCGGGTGGACTGCTCGATTTGCCACAGCGAGGCGGTCGTACTCTATAACGAAAGCACGCACGGCAAACTGGTCGATCGCGGCGATCAACGCGCCCCGGAATGCAACGATTGTCACGGGACACATGATGTCAAAGGGCATCGTGACCCGCGTTCGCCGACCTTTCCGACGGTGGTTCCTGATTTGTGCGGCCGTTGCCACGGTCAGGGCGGCGTGGCCACGAAGACGATGGGCGAAGGTGAATTGGACCCGGTCAGCAGTTATCTGAAGGGCATTCACGGGGTCGGCCTCAAGAAAAGCGGCTTGGTGGTGACCGCCAAGTGCACCGACTGCCATACCGCGCATCATGTTCTCCCCAGTGATGATCCGGCGTCGAGTGTGCATCGCGACAACACCCCGCAAACCTGCGCGGAATGCCACAAGGGCATTTACGAAGAGTTCACCATGAGCATTCATTCGCCGGAGGTATCCGATAGCGACGAGCCGCTTCCGATCTGCAACGATTGCCATGAGGCGCATGCCATCGTGCGCACCGATTCCGATGGTTTCCGCACCGAAATCATGACTCAGTGCGGTGGGTGTCATCGTGAAGTGACCGAATCGTACTTCGAAACCTTTCACGGCAAAGTGTCCAAGCTGGGATACAGCGCCGCCGCCAAGTGTTATGACTGCCACGGAGCGCATAATATTCTGCCGCCGGAAAATCCGCATTCGATGTTGTCCCGCCGGAATATCGTGGCAACCTGCGGAGCCTGTCATCCCGGTTCGCATCGGCAGTTCGCGGGATATCTGACGCATGCCACGCATCATGACAAGACAAAATACCCGATTCTGTTTTATACGTTCTGGTTCATGACCATTCTGCTGGTGGGAACTCTGGTGGTGGCCGGCACGCATACGCTCATGTGGTTGCCGCGTTCGTTCCAGATGATGCGCGAGAACCGGAAACGGCGCGCCGGCTGGAAAGGGCGTTTGGAATACCGGCGGTTCACCTCTTTGCACAGTCGCCTGCATTTTATGGTCATCATCAGTTTCCTGGGGCTGGCCGTGACCGGTATGACCCTGAAATTTTCGTACCTCGGTTGGGCGCAGTGGTTGTCCGGGGTGCTGGGCGGATTCGAATCGGCCGGGTATATCCACCGTATCTGCGCCGTTATCACTTTCGCCTATTTCGGCATGCACATTTTCGATTTGATTCGCACCAAGCTTCGACAGGGTATCAGCTGGCGGGAGATGCTGTTCAAGCGTGAGTCGATGCTTCCCAACCGCACCGACTGGCGCGAGTTCGTCGGCACGTTGAAATGGTTTGTCGGCGCGGGGCCGCGACCGCGATACGGACGCTGGACGTACTGGGAAAAGTTCGATTATTTCGCCGTGTTCTGGGGAGTCGCGGTGATCGGTTTGACCGGGTTGATGCTCTGGTTCCCGGAATTTTTCACGCGGTTTCTGCCGGGCTGGATTATCAACGTCGCGACCATCATCCACTCCGACGAGGCATTGCTGGCGACCGCGTTTATTTTTACGGTGCATTTTTTCAACACGCATTTCCGTCCGGACAAATTCCCGATGGATACGGTGATTTTCACGGGACGCGTTCCGCTGGAGGAGTTGAAAGATGATCGCCCGCGCGAGTACGAAGAATTGATTAAAACCCGCGAGATCAAAAAACATCTGGCGGAACCGCTTCCGCCGGTGGTGGTGCGCGGGATGAGAATCTTCGGTACGATCGCGCTGTGTATCGGGTTGTCGCTGCTTCTGCTGATTATCTGGGCCGAAATCTTCGGCTATCGGTAGGATTCGCCGGTAGTATTCAATCGCAGACAACAAATAAAAAACCGGATGGTTGCCAATCAACCACCCGGTGCGATATCGTCGTCAAGACCGATCCGCCAGGGCGAATCGGTCGGCGTGCTTATTTCTTCTTGTCGGCTTCCTTGGTCGCCAGAACGTGAATGCCCGCCGCTTTCATCTTCTCGTAATCGAACTTTTCCTTGGAGCGGAATTCTTCCGGCACGTTCTCATTGTGACACGCAAGACAGGTTTTTTCATCCGGGATCAACAAACCGTTGGCGACTGCCTGCTCGCGGTCTTTCATGATACTCATTTTTTTGTAGTCGCTACCCGGGCCGTGGCATACCTCGCATTGCACACCGGTAAGCCGTTCGCCCTTGGCGGTGGTGCCGGTGGAATGACAAGCCACTCATTCCTCTTTTTTCTGATCGGCCGGTTTCAGGCTTTCCCAGGCCTTGGCGTGTTTGGTTTCCAGCCATGAGGGATGAACGCCGTCTTTCTTGTGGCACATCTTGCACTTGTCCGCGCCGACGTACTCGTGTTTCGGTTCCTCGGCCTTCTTTTTCTCCTGCGCCACCGCGACCGTGACCATGACTGCGACAAAGCAGGTCAGAACCAGAAGCATAAACAATTTTTTCGCCATCTCTCCTCCTCGCGTCTACGCGCTTACGCTATAACAAAAATGATTGTGTGCAATCCTCCATCGGTATTTATACAGTACGACGCCGAAAAGGGCAACGGTTTTTTATTAAATAGTGAAAAAAGATACAAGATGTCCGTAATGGAGAAATAATATCGAGGGCATGTTGACGAGATTTCCTCGCATCGGACGACGGAAAGGGTGTGAGGGCGGTCAACCTCGCGAGATGTAACAAATTACGAGACACCATCTTTTATTACGGCATTCCGTCGAAATGTCATGAGAATGTCATGTTTTCGCTTGACATATTTTTCACAAGGTCGTTTATTATCATCATGTTAGTTAATGATAACTAACATAATGGCGATGCGGAGAATATGGGCAAACGACTGACCGCCGAACAAAGAAAAAAACAAATCGTGGCCAAAGCGACCACGCTGTTCTCCCGATACGGATTCGACCGGATGACGGTCAAAATGCTGGCGAAAGCCTGCGGGATTACCGAACCGGCGCTGTATCGGCATTTTTCCGGCAAGGAAAAACTGTATGACGAGGTGCTGAAGTCGCTGGAAAGCAAGGTCCTGCTGGACGACCTGAAACGGCAACTGGCGGAAACCGATGATATTGAGGCGGTGCTTTTTGCGGTTGCGAAACATATTTTTGCCACGTATCTTGGTCACAAGGAATTATCGCGGCTTCTTCTCTATTCATCTCTGGAAAAACATACCATGTCGGGAAGGGTGTTCGCCATGGTCCGGGCGCCGTATATCAAAATTCTGGGAGAGGCCCTGGCGCGTCTGATCAAACAAAAGAAAATTCGGAAGATCAACACCATTATCACGGCCCGTTGTTTCGTGGGGATGGTGATGGATTGCACGATGGGGCAGAGCCTCTGGAATCGAATGCAGGGCAAAAAATTCAGGCCGGATATCGTGATGGCAAACAATATCCCGATATTCGCCGGGGGTTTGAGGATTGGGTCGAATAAAAAGTAAGAACCAATGCACATAAATTTCACGGGGGAATGTATGAGGAGAACGGGAGAGAAATACCCCGCTCTTGTCACGGGTATCCTGCGGGGAATGCTGGCGATCGGTCTACTGCTGTGGATCGCACTGCCGGCAGTCGGCAAGGCGCCGTCGGACGCGGCCTTTGTCGGAAGCGCCACCTGTCTGGATTGCCACGATGAAATCGGGGAGGCTTTTCACGGTACGGTCCACGGACTGGCGTATTCGGCCGATGATTCACGGGGCGCGGTGTCCTGTGAATCCTGCCACGGGCCCGGCTCGGCCCACGTCGAGGAGGCCGATCCGGCGTTGATTACCAACCCGGCCGATGCCGACCAATTCGAGGACAGTCCGCTGTGTCTGGGGTGCCATAACACGCCGGAATTCGATGACTGGTCGTTTTCGCATCATCAGGCCGCGAACATGAACTGCTCGAGTTGCCACACCATTCATGCTTCGCCGGAAGAAGCCATGGAAAACCGGTCGCCGGAGTTGTGCTACACCTGCCATGCCGATGTCCGCGCGGCGTCGTTCATGCCGTCGCATCATCCCGTCCGCGAGGGCAAGCTGTCCTGTCTGGACTGCCACGGTGTCCACGGCGGCGAGGCGCGATTGGTGCAGGACAACACCGGGCGGGAGATGTGTTTCAGTTGTCATGCCGAAAAAGAGGGGCCGTTCGTTTACGAGCACGCCCCGGTGATGGAGGATTGCAATATTTGTCACTCGCCGCACGGTTCGGTGGCCAACAACCTGTTGAAACAAAACGAACCGGTGTTGTAAGATTATGGAAAAAATTGCGAATCCCACTGCGGGCCGGTTTCGGCACAACACCTCTGTATGAGTTGGTCAGAGGTTTGAGCACCCAGAAGTAAAGCTTATCATTAAAATGATACATCATGCGATTGACAGGCT